>NZ_DBHIGR010000009.1:0-27120 GCF_057249185.1 Oribacterium sp. | reverse complement strand
CCGTACGTACAGTGCTGTGAGAGGACGGCGGTTAGTCGCCGCCTCCTACTCGATCGCAAAGCAACGTCCTTCGGAAGTTGGCTTTGTCCAGGCTAGGCTTTTCTGAAGAAAAGTCTAGCCTTAGGGGTTCTAAGCTTTTACAAGACAAAAGCCAAGAACCCACGGGCTCAGATTGCCCCGTATTTCAGACCTATACTGCAGGAAAAGCTATATATCCTGCATCCTCTTTTTTATACTTTTTGATCGATTCCTTCAATTTGTACCTGTTCTTGCAGATACTCCTGAATGATTTTAGGATCAAAGGATTGACGAGGGCTCCAGTTTGTATCAACAGACTTTATTTTCTGTTCAATTTTGGATACTTCATCCTTGCCGATTTGATCTATCGTGTACATAATGGCTCTTCTTTCCGGGCCGCTTTGTGACTTAGCATAATCTCTAAACTTTTTACTATAGCTTTCAGCGTCGGCAGAATTCACAAATCCTTGATTCTTTAAGAAGGCATCACGGATTTCTTTTCTTGCCAAAGCTTCAATATCCTTACTTACAGGAATAATATACTCTTTTCCTGCACCGGGATAATCCGGACTCATCCAAGGGTCGCCTCCTGCGGCAATAAGATTACGGAAGTGTCTCTCTTCTTGGCTTAAACTTCTCCATTCTTTTTCTTCAGGAGATAGATTTTGGTTTTTTTGGGACTGAGGATCAAAATCCTGTTTTGCTATGGCGTATTTTGCCATATTGCTAACGGTCATACTCATCATAGTACCTCTTCCTTTATTTTCTATGAGTAATATCGACCATATACATATATATATTAACTTGAAACAGCGGTGCAAAACCCGCCTTACCCCAGTCCTGCCTTCTTCATATGCTGTAAAAAGCTTTCCTTATCTCTGGTCATAATCAGCTCTTCCGGAAAATGAATCTTCTCCAGCAGGGATTCCACCTTTTGATATTCTCCAATTTTTAAAGCAATATGGGCATCACTGGAAACGGAGATGGGTACTCCCAGTTCCGCACAGCGTACTGCAATGGCTTCGCAACGCTTTTTGGTTTCGCTTCCTTCATCCATGGAATGCTCATTAATCTCAATCAGAACATTCTGTTCCTTTGCGGCAAGAAGCACCGGATCGATTTCAAAGGGGAGTCCGGAACGACCGATATGCCCAAGAATCAGAATTTTTGGGTGCTTCATGGCTTCCAGATAAAGCTTGGTGCAAGCTAGAGCGCTTTCTCCCTTGGCAAAGCTGTTTCGGTGGACAGAGGCAATACAATAGTCCATTTTCTTGCAGACACGCTCATAGAGAGACATTTTCTTCCCGTCACTGTAAAAATCTCCGTCAATATTTTTCCAAATGGGAATATCAAAACCGAAAAGGTTTCCCTCCATATCCACAATATCCACTTCACAGCCCTGCAAAACCCGAACGCCATGAATTTCCTTGGGCCAGGTGTGACTTACCATCAAATACTGGTAGTGACGGACATTTTCATAATCCGGATAGAGCATGGCGGAAAAATGATCCGTAGAGCCAAGTAGCTCCAATCCGGCTTCCTTCGCCGCGGCAACATTTTCCAAAATCGTGGAGTAAGCATGGCGGGAATAAAGAGTATGGGTATGAACATCACATTTCAATTTCATAAAATACTTTTCCCCTTTCTATTATTACAGATCCAAAGTGATTTCCACAGGACAATGGTCGGAGCCCATTACTTCTTGATGAATAGAAGCGGAAAGGAGCTTCTTCTCTAACTGCTTGGAAACCACAAAATAGTCGATTCTCCAACCTACATTTCTTTCTCTGGCCTTGGTACGGTAGCTCCACCAACTGTATTCCTCTTCCTTGTCCGGATAGAAATGGCGGAAGGAATCCAGATAGCCGGAGTCCAACACTCTGGAAAACTTCGCTCTTTCCTCGTCGGAAAAGCCCGCACTCATGTGGTTAGTGTCCGGATTTTTCAGGTCGATTTCCTCATGGGCAACATTTAAGTCACCGCAATAAATTACCGGCTTTTTCTTTTCCAAAGTTAAGATGTAGTTCAGGAAGGCATCTTCGAACTCCATTCTGTAGGGAAGACGCTTCAGCTCTCCCTGAGAGTTGGGAACGTAGACGGTAATCAGATAAAACTCCGGATATTCCAGCGTAATCACACGCCCTTCCTGGTCATGCTCTTCCACGCCGATACCGTACTGTACGGACAGCGGCTCTTCCTTTGTGAAAATGGCGGTGCCGGAGTAGCCCTTCTTCACCGCATAATTCCAGTATTGAAAATAACCCGGCAGCTCCAGGTCAATCTGTCCCTCCTGCAATTTGGTTTCCTGCAAACAAAAGATGTCCGCATCCAAACGCTTAAAATCCTCCATAAAATTTTTTCCCATAACGGCTCTAAGCCCATTTACATTCCAGGAAATCAGTTTTTTCATAAATATCCTTTCTACTCAATTCATTATTCTAAAGAAAAATTATTTTTCGTTTAGCTCTTGCGTGAGCCCTCAGCACAGAACGCAAGCTTGTATTCTTTTTTGGCATGAGAATAGTGTAACAGACATTGCAAAGCCTGCAAGGGCTTTCGGGAAATTTCCGGAAGACAAGTTCTTAAAATTTTAAGAACTTTTTGCAAATGCAGGAGGAAAAGGCTATACTGTTTTCAAATCCCAAAGGAAAGGAAAGTAGTATGGCATCACAGAATTTAGAAGAAGTAGCGCAGTACCTGAAGAAGATGAAATTTCGAAAGGCCTTTTTCGGCTTTAAGCCTGCCTCTGTTTGGAAGAAATTAGAGGATTTGGACGGAGAATACCGTTCCGCCATTCAGGTGATGGAAATCGGCTACAAAGCCAGAATTCAGGAAAGAGACGAAAAAATTGCCGCTTTGGAAGAAGAGCTGGCAAAGCTAAAGGGATAGGATATGGCAAAGAAGAAAAAAGAAGTAGAGAAAAAAGCAGTCCTTCCTTTGGATGTGATTCGAAAAAAGAGAACTTATTACCGGCAAATGGGAGACATTCGTTCCTTCTTCTCCCATCTGCTTTTGATGGGTGCCTTGATTTATGTGATGTTCTTCGTCATTTTCGGAATCGCTCCGGTGAAAAATGACGATATGAAGCCAAAGCTCAGTGCAGGAGACCTGATGCTATACTACCGTCTGGAAAATAAATTTTTCCCCTCCGATGTTCTGGTATATCATAAAGACGGGAAGCAGTTTGTGGGAAGAATCATCGGCATGCCGGGAGACGAGATTGAAATTCCGGATGAAGGCGGCTTAAAAATCAATGGAAATATGCAGGTAGAGGACGGTATTTTCTATTCCACTCAGCCCTATGACACGGAGGCGGTGAAATATCCTATTAAGCTGAAGGAGGGAGAATACTTTATGATGTCGGACATGCGTTCCGGAGCGAAGGATAGCCGACTCTTCGGCCCGGTTAAGAAAGCGGAAATTAAAGGCAAGGTCATTACTATTTTGAGAAGATCCTCCTTATAATGCTTCATAGAAAGAAGAAATTTAGAGAGCTGTTTCGTTTTTTCGAAAGGCTCTCTTTTTTAATTTTTATAAAAGTATCTGAGCCCGTAAGACTTACTGAGAGCTTGCGAAGAGAAGGCCTGCCGAAAATAAATAGTAGGGCTTCAGAGCGGCTCCTTAAAATGTACTTAGAAAAAAACAAAACAGCTCTCTGCAAAAACTTATTTTTTATGAAAATATTGCGATATACATATTGTAAATTAATAAAATAGAGTAGAACAGGAATCGCAGGAAGGAGCTTCCGGCGGTGCAGAGAGACAGGGATGTTTTTCATGCCACATTCCTAAGGAGGACGAAATGAAGTTGCAGTATGTGGGAAATAGTTTTTCAGAGGGTTTGACAGATGGAAAAATTTATGAGGGAAAGGATGTCAATATCTTTTGCGTTGCTGTGATGGATGATACGGGAATGGAACGGATTTATTCCAGACTGACTCCCGGACCTTTTGCCGGTAAGTCAGAGGGCAGATGGGATATTATATAAAAAGACTTTTAATGAGAAAAAACGAAAAATAGAGTAGAGGGAGGATAAGGTAAACAGCTTATCCTCTTTTTACGTTTCTCCAAAGCTTTTCGCTTGCTTACCCTGAAAATAGAGCCTGTCTCCGCCGCTTTTAGGACAAATCTTACGATTTAAGGAAAGAAGTATCAAAAACCGCGAATTCTTTGTGAAAAATGATATTCTTCCTTGAAGAAAGCTGTCTTTCTAGGTATACTACAGAAGAAAATTGCAGGAGGCAAGGAGGGAAATATGGCGGAGCGTGAAAACAGTGTTTGGGGAAAGATTCGCGTACAATTAGGGGATGTGCAGAACTACCTCTTGAACGGACAATATAAAGAAGCGGTGATTATGGACAAGGAGATTTTGGCCAGCCTGGTACGGATGCAGATCGATCAGGCTTTGATGGTCTCCAGTAATTTAGAGAGCGATATTAATCAGCTTTTTGAAGGCGGTATTATTTCTGCCAAGTCCAGAGATACCTATCACGGAATTCGGGCCTTTGGAGAACTGGCAGAGCTTGGCAATGAATCCACTGCCCAGGATGCCAATGACTCCTTCTCCATGTTAAGAGATGCCTTATCGGAGTATGTGGAAGAGGGACCGGGAAGAAATGAAGGAATACAGGGAGAGGATTCTCTTGCCGCTACATCTTCTTCCGCAGCCTATAGAGATGAGCTGGGAGAGGAGAATACGATTTCCAGCTCCAGCTTAAGAAGAGAAACAGCAAGACAGGCAGGACTGGCTTCCCGTATTGATGCGGAGAATTACGGAGCGGAGGCGCCCAGACTTACCACCGAAGGATATTCCTCCAGAATTCGAGAAATCGAAAGGGAAGAGCGGGAAGAAGAACTGGGAGCAGGAATCCCCGTTCGAAGAAACACAGCCGGAAAGGAAAGAACCGGAGCAGGAACCGATAGAGCAAGACGTTTACAAAAGAGCGTAGGCTCAAGCAGTTCTGTGAAGAGAAGAAGCGGAAGAACTGCCGGAACAGCCGGCAGAAGACAGAGAAGTACTGCAAACAGAAATCCGGGAACAGAATGGGATTTGTACAGCATTTTACGAATTGCTCTTCCGGTGGCTATTGCTATTATCGTGATTATTCTGGTAAAGGTGCTTTTCTTCTCCGCAAAGAAGCATAGCGTAGTGGAAACTACAGCGGCAGTAACAGAGACCTCTGCAACAATGGAAAGCACGGAGGAAACCACCGTGGAGGAGACTACGGCTACGCCGAAGCGTTATTTCACCACCACAGGAGTAAGAATCAGAACAAAGCCCAGCACAACAGATTCAGAAGTACTCACCGTGTTGGATGAAGGAACAGAGCTGCAATACAAGGCGGATTATAATGATGAGTGGTTAGAAATCACCTATAACGGACAGGATGCCTATATTTCCAAGCAGTATGTACGTTCTGAGGAAATCAGTACTACACAAAGTGCAACAGGAGGCAATACCACAGCTACTACGGCGGCCAATGCTTCCGGTACAAGTACAAACTCTGCAACAAAATCCACTACGGAGAGCCGTGCTGCCGCAGCTACTACAGCACAGCAGGCCAAGGCCGGCTCCACAACCCTGACAGTATCTCCATAAGAGGGTGAAGACTTTTTCGCAAAGCTATATCATAAGAAGAAAAATAATTTTAAAGGGACTGCAAAAAATCAAAATTAAAGAAATTTTTTGCAGTCCCTTTAAAATGCTTCAAAATAATATGGTAGTTCTACATGAATATCTAATTCCGATAGGAAAAAACTTTGCGTATTGTATCCATTATGAAAGAGAAAAATGAAAACATCTTGCACTTTGCTTGTAAGAAATGTAAAATTAGCTTTCGTGAACCTGAGATTGCTGGAGAAAAATGACAAAAAAATAGTAAAGAAAATATTTTTCGCTTAATTTTGAAAAATACTTGCAATCACGGAGAGAGTGCCTATAATCTCAAAGGTACTTGAGAGTGAAGAAAGGGGGAAAACCATGGAAAAGCTTGCAGCATCCCTGCTGGAAGAGCTGAATGTGGAGACTGTCTTTACAATTCCGATTTTTGGAGGAATTCCTGTTTCCGAATCTGTTGTGGTGACTTGGATCATCATGGCGGTAATGATATTTGGCGCTTACCTGTTGGGTAGAGATTGCAAGGTTCGTACACCGGGGACGAGACAGCAGATCGCAGAGTTGATTGTGACAAAGCTGGACAAGTTTATGGAAGGCAATCTGGGAGAAGAGGGCAAGCAATACGGTACGTATCTGGCGGTGGTACTGATTTTTATCGGTATAGCCAACCTCTTCGGTGTTTTCGGCTTTAAGCCGCCCACAAAGGACTTTAATGTTCCTGTGGCACTGTCCCTGATGAGCATTATTCTTGTGGAAGTAGCGGGAATTCGTGCCTTCGGTACGGGAGGCTGGGTCAAGCGCTTCGCACAACCTATTCCCATTATGACGCCGATTAATATCCTGGAGGTCTTCATCAGACCATTATCCTTGTGTATGCGTCTTTTTGGAAATGTTTTAGGAGCCTTCGTTATCATGGAGCTTGTGGAATTGGTGGTTCCGGTAGGAGTTCCGGCAATCTTGTCTTTGTACTTTGATCTTTTTGACGGTCTGGTACAGGCGTATGTTTTTGTATTTTTGACATCGCTCTATATTGCGGAAGCGGTAGAGTAAAGCGGAGTAGTGTAGGTAGTAGTAAAATTGGTCGCAGAGCGACAGAATGGAGAAAAAATTATGGTAGCATTAGGAGCAGCAATTGCAGCATTGGCATGTCTTGGAGCAGGATTATCCATCGGTTTGGCAACAGGAAAGGCAACAGAGGCGGTAGCCAGACAGCCGGAAGCAAGTTCTAAGATTATGACTATCCTCTTACTTGGTTGTGCTTTGGCCGAGGCAACAGCCATCTACGGTTTCGTTATCGGACTTATGATTATCCTCTTCTTAAAGTAAGGAACAGGTTTTGGAATCGAAGGAGGGAAAACGATGCTTAGTCTCAATCTAAGTAGTATTATTTTTACAGTCATTAATTTATTGGTGCTGGTTTATTTTGTGCATCGCTTTCTGTTTAAACCTGTTCGTGCCGCTTTGAAGGCAAGACAGGACGAACTGGACACTTCTTATCGAGAAGCGGAAGAGGCCAATACAAAGGCCAGAGATTTGAAACAACAGTATGAAGACAGCATGGCAAAGATTGATACGGAACGGCAGGAAAAGTTAGAGGCTGTTCGTTTGCAGGCGTCTTCTGAATACGATGAAATCATCGGAAATGCCAGGGAGAAGGCAGATAAGATTATCGCGGAAGCCAAGATAGAGGCTCAAAGGCAGGCTGAACAGAAGCAACACGAAATGGAAGAAGAGGTGGCTATGCTTGTGGCAAAGGCTGCCTATAAGATTGCAGCCAGCAAGGATTCCGTGGAAAACAATCAAAAGCTGTATGATACCTTCCTAGAAGATGCGGAGAAGAAGGAGTAAGGACTATGCTGCAAAAAGTGGTAGAGTATGCAAAACAGCTTTTCAGAATGCGCGTTCCGAAAAGCGTTATAGAGGAGACCAGTCGGATTTTTGAAGTTTTACCGGAGACGGCAGGACAGCTTTCCGACGCCACAATACCTTTGGAAAAGAGAATGTCTATCATCGATAGCATTTTCCCTACGGAAGTTAGGGATACCTTGAAGGTACTGTGCAACGACGGCCTTCTCAGTGCATGGGGTGAGGTGGCAGAGGAGTATGAAAAAATCTCCAATGAAGAATCCACCAAATTAAAAGTACATCTTCGGTACGTAACCAAGCCGGAGGAAGAACAATTAAAGAGAATTCGGGAGTTTGTTTATAACAAATATCATTCCCGGAACATTGAAGTCGTATTGGAAGAGGATGAGAGTCTGGGAGGAGGATTTGTCCTGGAGGTTGGTCACGACCAGTACGATTGGAGTACAAAGGGTAGACGAGAGCAGTTTTTGGAGGAAATGCAGAATAAGCGTTTTTCCAACAGCCAACAGGATATTATCAGCATTTTACAAAGCTCCGTAGAGGACTTTGATTTAAAGGCGGAGAAGAAAGAAATCGGTTTTGTCAGCTCCGTAGGTGACGGTATCGTGATCATTAATGGACTGGATCATGCCATGTACGGAGAAATCGTTGTCTTTGACAACGGTGTTCGGGGTATGGTACAGAACATCGAAAGAAACCGAATCGGTGTTATCCTCTTTGGCGATGAAGAAGGAATTATCGAAGGAAGCCGAGTGGTACGAAGCAACAAGATGGCGGGAATCCCTGTGGGAGACGCTTATCTTGGTCGTGTCGTAGATGCTTTGGGCGCTCCCATTGACGGAGAAGGGGCTATCAACACGAAGGAATACCGCCCCATTGAGGAGCCGGCTCCGGGAATCATTGACAGAAAGTCCGTAAATGTTCCTTTACAGACCGGAATTTTAGCCATTGACTCCATGTTCCCCATCGGTAGAGGACAGCGTGAGTTGATTATCGGAGACAGACAGACCGGAAAGACCTCCATTGCCATAGATACCATCTTGAACCAGAAGGGAAAGGATTGTATCTGTATTTATGTTGCTATCGGACAGAAGGAATCCACCATTGCTTCTTTGGTGGAAAACCTAAAGAAAAATGAAGCCATGGGCTACACCTGTGTGGTAGCGGCAACAGCGGCGGATCCGGCACCGATTCAGTACATTGCTCCCTATGCGGCAACCTCTCTGGCGGAGTACTTTATGTATCAGGGAAGAGATGTCCTGATTGTTTATGATGACCTTTCCAAGCATGCGGTGGCTTACCGTGCCCTGTCTCTTCTTTTGGGAAGAGCTCCCGGACGTGAGGCATATCCCGGAGACGTTTTCTATCTCCATTCCCGTTTGTTAGAGCGTTCCTGCCGTCTGTCCGATGCCTTGGGCGGAGGTAGTATTACCGCCCTGCCGATTATCGAGACTTTGGACGGAGACGTTTCCGCTTATATTCCTACCAATGTTATCTCTATTACTGACGGACAGATTTTCTTAGAGAGTAACCTGTTCTTTGAAGGACAGAGACCTGCGGTAAATGTAGGACTTTCCGTATCCCGTGTGGGTGGTGCAGCCCAGACCAAGGCCATGAAGAAGGCGGCAGGTTCCCTGCGTATCGACTTGGCCCAGTATAGAGAGATGGCGGTATTTACCCAGTTCTCCTCTGACCTTGATGAAAGCACCAAGACTCAGCTGGAACAGGGAGCGATTTTGATGGAGCTGTTAAAGCAGCCCCTTGGCCGTCCCCTTTCTTTGGGAGAGCAGGTGGTAACTTTGGTTCTTGCCCTTCATAAAGAATTCCTGGGTACAGCGAAGAAGGATGTGAAGGACTTACAGAACAAAGTTTTAGCCTTCTTTAACGAGCAGGAGGGAGATTTAATCAGGAACATAGAGATTTCCGGCCTTTTGCAGGAAGATATGGAACAGCGAATTATTCAGCTTTACCATGATTTTCTGAAGAAGGAAGAGGAAAAGCTTTCATAAAGGAGGCAGACCTTGCCTACAACAAGAGAATTACGAGACCGAATTCACAGCATTGATAACACCATGAAGATTACCAATGCCATGTATTTGATTTCCAGTACAAAGATGCGTAAGGCCAGAGCGGGTTTGATGCAAACCGAGCCTTACTTTTATACCCTGCAATCTATGATGGCCAGAGTTATGCGACATTTGCCGGAGGATTATACCCATCCTTATCTGGATCTTCGTGAGGGCATGGCCAACGGTCAGGGTGCGGTGGCCATCATCTGCGTGACTGCGGATAAGGGACTGGCAGGAGCCTATAACCACAATGTCATCCGGAAAACGGAAGAGCTTTTAGCAAAATATTCGAATTATCGGCTTTTTGTGGTGGGAGAGATGGGAAGAAGCTATTTTCACAGCAGAAACATTCCCATTGAAGAGGCTTTTCATTACACCGCCCAGAATCCTACCCTGCACAGAGCCCGTGTGATTACCCGAAAAATGATGGAATATTTTGAGGATAGGGAGATTGACGAACTGCATATCGTTTTCACCAGAATGAAGAATTCTTTGGAAATGGAATGTGAAGAGGAGCAGCTTCTTCCCTTGGATAAGCTTCATCCGGTATTTGTGAAGTTGCCGATTACCGCAAACTATGAAGCCTTTAATATTTTTCCGAACACGGATGCTTTGATTGACAATATTATCCCGGATTATATTAACGGTTATATTTACAGTGCTTTAGTGGAGGCCTTTTGTGCGGAGCAACAGGCCAGAATGACCTCCATGGACGCGGCGAATCGTAACGGAAATGAATTAAAGCAGAAGCTCCGGATTCAGTACAATCGTGCCAGACAGGCACAGATTACCCAGGAAATTACGGAGATTGCCGCAGGAGCCAAGGCCCAGAAGGCGGCCAAAAAGAAAAATAAACAAGAGGTTTAATTGTATAAAGAGAGGAGAAGGGGGAAATGCAGACAGGAAAAATTGTCCAGGTTATGGGACCTGTTGTGGATGTGGAGTTTATGGAAGCCCCGCTTCCCAAGATTAAGACCGCCATGGTGGTAGACAACCACGGCGTAACAGGAACCATGGAGGTAGCTGAGCATTTAGGAGAGAATACCGTCCGTTGCATCATGCTGGCCCCCAGTGAGGGATTGGAAAGAGACATGGAGGTCCGTTCCACAGGAAAGGGTATTTCCGTTCCGGTTGGAGAGCAGACTCTCGGTCGTCTCTTTAATGTATTGGGAGAAACCATTGACGGAAAGGATCCCATTACCGATGGAGAGGAATGGGAAATCCACAGAAAACCGCCTGCTTTTGTGGATCAAAGCCCGGTACAGGAGGTACTGGAAACCGGAATCAAGGTTATTGATCTGATTGCTCCCTATGCAAAGGGGGGAAAGGTCGGACTGTTCGGAGGTGCCGGAGTAGGAAAAACCGTCCTGATTCAGGAGCTGATTCGAAACGTGGCAACAGAGCACGGCGGATACTCTATTTTTACCGGAGTAGGAGAGCGTTCCCGTGAGGGTAATGACCTCTATATGGAAATGACGGAGTCCGGCGTTATCAAGAATACTGCCCTGGTATTCGGACAGATGAACGAGTCTCCCGGAGCCAGAATGCGTGTGGCGGAGACAGGACTTACCATGGCGGAGTATTTCCGTGATGTGCAGAAGAAGGATGTGTTGCTCTTTATCGACAACATCTTCCGTTTTGTGCAGGCAGGTTCCGAGGTATCTTCTCTGCTGGGAAGAATGCCTTCCGCGGTAGGATACCAGCCTACCCTGGCTTCCGAAATGGGACAGCTGCAGGAAAGAATTGCCTCCACCAAGGAGGGATCCGTTACCTCCGTACAGGCGGTATACGTTCCGGCGGATGACTTAACCGACCCGGCACCGGCAACCACCTTTGCCCACTTGGATGCCACAACAGTACTTTCCAGAAAGATTGTTGAGCAGGGTATTTATCCGGCGGTGGATCCTTTGGAGTCTTCTTCCCGTATTTTGGAAGAAAGCATTGTGGGAAAAGAGCACTATGACACTGCCCAGAGCGTTTTACAGATTTTACAGAAGTACAAGGAATTACAGGATATTATCGCTATCCTTGGTATGGAAGAGCTTTCCGAGGAGGATAAGCTTTTGGTATATCGTGCCAGAAAGATTCGTAACTTCCTTTCTCAGCCATTCTTCGTGGGAGAACAGTTTACCGGCGTAGCAGGACGCTATGTGCCTTTGAAGGAAACCATCGAGGGCTTTAAGGCCATTATCAGCGGAGAAATGGATGATGTGCCGGAGCTTGCGTTCTTCAATGTAGGAAATCTGGAGGACGTAAAGAAGAAGGCAGAGCTCTTAAAGGGCTAAGGAGTTTTCTATGATGCGAGGAAACGGAAACTTATTTAGCGCAAAGGTTATTGCCACCAACAAGGTGTACTATGATGACCGTTTGCGATATTTGAACGTACGAACACTGGACGGACAAATCGGTTTTATGGCGCACCATGCCCCGATTGTAGTAGCGGTGGATATCGGCGTATTGGACATGCAGAAGCCGGACGGCTCCTGGGAGCATGTGGAAGTAGGAAAGGGTATCCTGCAGTTTGCCAATAACCGTCTTACTCTTTTGGTAGACACTTTGGAAACCAAGGAAGAGATGGATATCCGAAGAGCGGAAGAGGCTAAGGAAAGGGCGGAGGAAGAGCTTCGCCAGAAGCAGAGCTATCAGGAGTTTAAGAAGTCTCAGGCGGCTTTGGCCAGAGCCCTGGGAAGACTGGAATTCTACAAAAAGACCTATATGTAGAAAGCCGGAATTCTGTCAAAATGCTGTCTTTGTAGCTTGGATTTTTACAAGGAAATCCGCCTATGGAGAGAAGATTCTTCAAATCTCTTGCTAATCCTTTCATTTGGAATTACAATGGCAAGGATTAGGAAAGAAAAGGAGAAACTATGTTTAGTCCAAAACAGAAAAAAACCATTACTACAGTGATCGTTGTGATTTTGATTGCCATGATGGTACTTACCATGGTATTGCCACCATTGCTTTCGAGAATGTAAAATGAGAAGAGAAAAAATCCTTCTTTTAGGCTACCCCGGACAATGGGGTAGCCAGTTTTTATGGAAAAAAATACGGGAGATAAAGGATTGTCCCTTTTCCAAAGCTTTTATAGAGGAAGAAGAGGAAAGACTGAGAAGTCTGCCAAGACTTTTATTGAAGGGGAATCTTCAAGGGAAGCAGCAGGAGAGCGGAAGGGAAGACTTAGCCGAAGAACGAGAGAAAGTTTCGGAGCAGTCCGGACTTTCCGAACTTCCCAAACTTCCTGTACTTTCTGCGGAAAATATTCTTTTGTTTGCAGAAGGGGAGAAGAAGGGGCAAAGTATTCCTCTTTATGAAGAGGATCTGCAAGCCAAATGGAATGCAGGAGAGCTTAGCTTAGGGAGTGTGGAAAATCTATTTCCAAACTGGATTTCCGACTTCGGGATTTCAGAGATACTGCCCCTGGGAAGAGGAGGAATTCTATCCGCTTTGTGGCGTCTTTCCGGAGGCGGTTTTTCCTTTTCCTACGAAAAAATCCCCTTCCTACAGGGGACGATAGAACTTTGTGAGCATTTTCAGATTTCCCCTTATTATCTTTATTCGGAAAATGCTTATCTCCTCCGATTGGAGGAAGGGGAGGCATTTTCAGAGCTGGCAAGGGAAAGAGGAATTGCGGCTTCCTGTATCGGTATTTCGGAAGAGGGAAAGAAGCGCATGAGAAGGGATGCTCAGGGAGAGTCCTTTTTAACAAAAAGGGAGAGAGACAGCTTGGAGGAGTTGTTTTCTAAAAAGGAGCTGGAAGAAAGTCTGACCGCCTTCTATATCCGGCAGGACTCCCTGCTGCTTTAAGGAGAATGCCTTTCCCTTGCGGTGCTTTTGGAAATTGAGTACAATAGATTTTCGGGAAAAGAACTTCAGGCTAAGCTTTCCCGCTTGGTAAGGGAAGATTCTGAGAATTTTTATAAAACAGATATCCGGTCCTATGGAAGGAAAATAAAGGAGAAGCATGAGAGAAAAAATTCTAAGCATCATAGAGAAGAATGCGAAACTGCCTGTGGAGGATTTGGCAGCCCTTTTGGGAGAAGATCCGGAGCAGGTAGGGGCTGAAATCAAGGCGATGGAAGAGGAAGGCGTGATTTGTGCCTACCACACCCTGATTAACTGGGACAGCACCCAGGATGAACGGGTAGATGCCCTCATTGAGGTGAAGGTAACTCCCCAGAGAGGCATGGGCTTTGACAGCATTGCAGAGCGCATTTACCAGTACGAAGAGGTGGATGCCCTGTATCTGATGAGTGGAGCCTTTGACTTTACCGTAATCGTAAAGGGAAGAACCATGAAGGAAGTGGCTAACTTCGTTTCCATGAAGTTAGGACCTATGGAGTCGGTGCTTTCCACAGCCACCCACTTCGTATTAAAGCGGTACAAGGATCACGGCACCAAACTGGTGGCTCCGAAGAAGGATGAAAGAATGCAGGTATCTCCATAGTGTTCAGGGAGAGTCAAGAGGATTTTTCTAAGGAAGAAATAAGAGAGTGAGCATGAGCGAAAACAAGGAACAGCAACGAAATTCGCCCAGGGAATTAAACCCGGCGATTGTAAATATACGTCCCAGTGGAATCCGGAAGTTTTTTGATATTGTATCGGAAATGAAGGATGCCATTTCTCTTGGCGTAGGAGAACCGGACTTTGATACCCCCTGGCATATTCGGGAAGAGGGAATCCATTCTTTAGAGAAGGGAAGAACCTTTTATTCCTCCAATGCGGGTCTCTTGGAGCTTCGAGAAGCCATCTCCGACTATGTGGCCGAGAAGCATCAGGTGCAGTATGACGCTAAGAATGAGGTCATGGTTACCGTAGGAGGTTCGGAGGCCATAGATTTGGCTATGCGTGTCATTTTAGAGCCGGGAGACGAGGTTTTGATTCCGGAGCCCTGCTATGTTTCCTATACCCCCTGTGTAAAAATGGCCTACGGCATACCGGTGCCCATTGCCTTAGAGGCGAAGGATCAGTTCCGTCTGACGAAAGAAAAGTTGGAGCAGGCCATTACCGAGAAAACGAAGATACTGGTTCTCCCCTTCCCCAACAATCCTACCGGTGCCATTATGGAGAAGAAGGATTTGGAAGAGATTGTGCCCTTGATTTTAAAGCATAATCTCTATGTGCTGACCGATGAAATCTATTCCGCCCTTTGCTATAAGGGAGAGCATCGTTCTATTATTGAGTTCCCGGGAATGCGGGAAAGAACCGTATATATCAACGGGTTTTCCAAGGCCTATGCTATGACAGGATGGCGCTTGGGATATGCTTGCAGTGCGGCTCCCATTTTAAAGCAAATGTTAAAGCTCCATCAGTATGCCATTATGTGCGCTCCCACCACTTCTCAGTATTCCGCTGTGCAAGCCATTCGGAACGGCGAAGAGGACGTGCTGAGAATGCGGGATGCCTACAATGAAAGAAGAAGACTCCTCTTGTACCATTTTCAGAAAATGGGCTTGGACTGCTTTGAACCCTTTGGGGCTTTCTATGTCTTTCCCTGCATAAAGAAGTTCGGTCTCAGTAGTGAAGAATTTGCGGAACGACTGCTCCGGGAAGAAAAGGTGGCGGTGGTGCCGGGAAATGCCTTCGGAGATTCGGGTGAGGGCTTTATTCGTATATCCTACGCCTATTCCATTGAAAATTTAAAGCTGGCTTTGGAAAGAATAGAGCGTTTTGTGAAGAAATTACAGGAGAGCAATCATGGCCTGGTATGATGGCGCAATTTTTTATCAAATCCTGCCGGGAGCGGTGCTTTCCACCCTTTCCGGAGATGAGAACAGCAATATCAAGGAGCTGGAGGAATACCTCCCCTATTTAAAGGTCTTAGGCTGTGACGGTATTATTCTGGGACCTGTGTTTTCCAAGAATCCCTTACAGTACGGCACAGGAGACTTTCATCAGATTCGGGAATGGTTGGGGACGGAAGAAGAGTTTCGAAACTTTGTGGCGGATGCCCATGGGATGGGAATCCGCATTGTTTTGGATGTGGCATTTCCCTTCTGTGACAGAAGCTTTTTTGCCTTCCAAGACTTGCAGGAAAAGGGAGAAGCCTCTCCGTATTGTGATTGGTTTTTGGATTTAGATTTTTCAAAGAGCTCCCCCATGGGGGGTTCCTTTTCCTATCAATCCTTTAGAAATATGCCGGAACATCCCTTATTCAATCTGGACAATGAGGAGCTTCGGCTTTATCTTGTGGAACAGGTAAAGCACTGGATTTCCGCCTATGATATTGACGGCCTGCGTCTGGCCTACAGTGAAGCGGTGGACATTCATTTTCAAAAATCCCTCCGTTACTTTAGCAGTCAAATGAAAGCGGAGTTCTTCCTTTTGGGAGAGCAGTTTATCGGAGAGTTGGCCAGAGCAATCAATACGGAAACCCTGCAATCCTTGGCCAATCAGGAGCTTTATCAGGGGCTTTGTCAGGCCTTTAATGAGAAGAATTTCTATGATTTGGCCCAAAGAATCGGAAAAAATCAAGAGCTTACTAAGCAAATGCAGCTCTTTCTGGAAAGTCCCAATACCCATAGAATCGCCACGGTCTTAGAAGAGGAAAAAAATCTGTGGGGAATCTATATGGCACTTTTCACCCTGCCGGGAAGACCTACTTTGTATTATGGAGGAGAATACGCTTTGGCAGGAAAAAGAGGGGAAAAGGAGGGAGAAATTCTTTCTCCTAAATTCACCCTGTCCCAATATAAGCCGGATGCCTTTACCAGCTATATTGCAAAGCTTGCGGAAATTCACGGAAAGAATTCGGAGCTGCAAATCGGAGAGTTTAAAGAGGTTTACCTGGACCATAGACTCTATGCCTATCTTCGTATGGACGGAAACAGTGCCGTGCTTACGGTACTGAACAATGACAGCATGGATCAATATATTACCCTGATGCTTCCCAAGAAGGCGAGCATTGCCTTCGACCTGATGACCACAGAGCCGGTGGAGCTGACAGAAGAAGGAAATATCAAGGTTTTCTGTGAGGCTCACGGAGGAAGAATCATTAAGTTAAAATAAGATAAGCAGAAAGAAAAGGAGGGAAGCTTAGCCCTCCTTTTCCTTTTTAGCTTTTTCTGCCAATCGGTAACAGAGGGTGTTTTAACTCTAAAAATAAGAGGACAACAGATCTGAAAATAAGGAGAGAAGAGTTCTATAAATAAGAGGAGAAAAGCACTAAAAATAAGAGGACAAAAGACTCGAAAATAAGGTATACTAAGAAAATAAACGAAGAGAATGATTCCCATCTGCTGATGGAAAAGAGGAGGAGAGTTCTATGGAAGGTTTTCTTTCAGAGTTAGACCGGTATCTTTTTGGAAACGGAAGGCATTATAAAATTTATGAGAAGATGGGTGCTCATCCTGCTTGCTTTGAAGGGCAGGAGGGAATCCACTTCGCGGTTTGGGCTCCCCATGCCAAGAGAGTGTCCATCGTTTGTGATCGAAACGGCTGGGATCCGGAGAGGAATCCCATGCTTCCCTTAGAGAGTACGGGCATTTATGAAGGATTTTATCCCGGAATGGGGGTAGGAGAGCTTTATAAGTATGCTATTTTGACAGAGGCCGGGGAATGGATTTTCAAGGCAGACCCCTATGCCTTTGCCGCAGAATTCAGACCGGGAACCGCCTCTATTACAGCAGACCTTTCCGATTTTCCCTGGGCAGACGGAAAATGGATGGAGGAGCGAAAGAAAAGAAATCCGGAAGAATCCCCCCTGTCCGTGTATGAGGTGCATTTGGGCTCTTGGAAGCGGCACAATCGTCCGGAAAATAACGGTTTTATCAATTACATCGAAGCGGGAGAACAGCTGGCAGAATACTGTAACTACATGGGCTATACCCATGTAGAATTAATGGGCATTGCAGAGCATCCCTTTGACGGCTCCTGGGGTTATCAGGTAACCGGCTATTATGCCCCCACCTCCCGATATGGCAATCCCAGACAGTTTATGGAGATGGTTAACATTTTGCATCAGCACGGGATCGGGGTGATTTTAGACTGGGTTCCCGCACATTTTCCCAAGGATGCCCACGGACTGGCGGATTTTGACGGAACCGCCTGCTACGAGCATCCGGACAGTCGTTTGGGGGAGCACCCGGACTGGGGAACCAAGGTCTTTAACTATGAGAAAACAGAGGTACAAAACTTCCTCATTGGCAATGCCCTCTATTGGTATGACCTGTATCATATTGATGGCTTACGAGTGGATGCGGTGGCTTCCATGCTGTATCTGGATTACGGCAGAAAAGACGGAGAATGGCTTCCCAATATCTACGGGGGAAATGGCAATCTGGCAGCCATCGAGTTCTTTAAGCATTTGAATTCCATTATCCGAAAGAGAGAGGACGGCACCGTGATTATTGCGGAGGAGTCCACGGCCTGGCCGGATATCACCAAGTCTCCGGATGAGGGGGGCTTAGGTTTCCACTTTAAATGGAACATGGGCTGGATGCATGACTTCCTAAGCTACATGGAGGAAGATCCCATGTATCGAAACTATCATCATAATCAGCTGACCTTCGGCATGAGCTATGCCTATTCGGAGAAGTTCATTCTGGTGCTTTCCCATGACGAGGTGGTGCATCTGAAGCGTTCCATGATTGAGAAAATGCCGGGAAGCCGGGAGCAGAAGTTCCGAAACTTAAAGGCTGCCTATTTCTTTATGATAGGTCATGCCGGAAAGAAGCTGCTCTTTATGGGACAGGACTTCGGGCAATACCGGGAGTGGAACGAGGATTGCTCCATCGACTGGCATTTGTTGGAAGAGCAGGAGAATCGTTCCTTACATTCCTTCCTGCGAGATCTTTTACAACTGTATAAGAGTTATCCTGCCCTTTATGAGGCGGATTATCTGTATGAAGGCTTCTCCTGGGTCAATGCGGATGATGCCAGCCGTTCCATTTACAGCTTCATTCGTAACCCGAAAAACCATCTTTCCCATTCCGGAAAACCGGGAGTTCAGAATAGCGCCCTAGCGGCAGTGGCAACAGAGGGTAAGGACGTTTTAGAAAACGGCAATACAGCATTAGAGAACGGCAAAACCCTTTCTGCCAAAATTCCGGGAGAGCATCGGGAAAGTCTTCTCTTCGTGGTAAACATGACTCCCGTGGATCACGAAGAATACTGGGTAGGAATGCCGAAAGCCAAGGAAGCAAGACTGATTCTTACAGAAGAAGGGCTTTGTAAGGAAGAAAAATACTACCCCGTGGTCAAGGGAGAGTGTGACGGAAGAGACTATCATATTGCCTACCCCTTAAAGGGCTTCGGCTGTGCGTTATTTGCCTTTACAGAGGAAGGCGAGGATTCCTGTGCCAATGCTCTTTCTTCCCAAAAAGAAGAAAATCTTCAAGTTTCCAAAGAAAAGCAGGAAGGGCAGCAGGAGAAAAAAGAAAGCTCTAAGGTAGCGGAAAAGACAGCAGAGAAGCCGGCGGAGAAGGCAGAAGAAAAGCCGGCAGAAAAGTTAGAAGAGAAAAAAGCAGAGAAGCCGGCAGAATATTTCAGCGAAGTCAGAGTCCGAGAGGAAGCCGGCTGAAGGAAAGTCTGGAAAAGGGTGAAAGCTCGGATAAGAGCGGCTCTTTTTCGGAAGAAATAAAGTAAAAAACCGCTTTAAGGGATTAAGACAAAGAGTCAGGCTAAGGAATTAAGATAAATTGTCCGGATGACAAGGCTAAACTGCTGAATCAAGGATTAGAATAGTCTGAAAGACAAGCTATTAAAAAACTACTAGGATCATTAAGAAAGGAAGTAAGCCAATGCAATACAATTTTGATGAAGTAATCGATAGAAAGGGAACTCGCTGTGCAAAGTATGACGAACGAATCAAGAAGTTCGGTACAGAGGATTTGATTCCCCTTTGGATTGCGGATATGGACTTTAAAACAGCCCAGCCCATTATCGACGCCTGCAAGAAACGGGCGGAAGAAGGAATCTTTGGCTACACTTCCAGACCGGACTCCTATTTTGAAGCAGTACAGAACTGGGAGAAGGAACGCTATGACTGGTGTCCGGACACCGCACTCATGTCCTGGTCCTTAGGCGTAGTACAAAGCCTTACCGCCATTGTCCGTACCTTTTCCCATGTGGATGATAAAATCCTGATTCAAAGTCCGGTATACACAGAATTCTGGGATATTCCGGATATGGCCGGCAGAAAGGTTTTGGCCAATGCCTTAGTGGAAAAGGAAGACAGATGGCAGGTGGATTTTGCAGACTTTGAAGAGAAGGCAAAGGAAGCCAAGATTTTCATTCTTTGTAATCCCCATAATCCGCTGGGATTGGTTTGGGAAAAAGAAGAGCTGCAGAAAATGATTGAAATCTGCCACAAGCATCATGTGCTGGTGGTTTCCGATGAAATTCACTCTGACCTTATTTTCCATGGGAAGAAGCATTTGCGCGCTGCAACCGTTTCTCCCTTGGCAAAGGAAACGGTGATTACCTGCGTATCCTTAAGTAAGACCTTTAACTTGGCAGGCTTACAGGCCTCCACCACCATTTTCCCCAATCAAGAACTGAAGAAGGATTTCGACCTGTTCTGGACGAGAATGGATATCCACAGAAACAATGCCTTTTCTTCCGTGGCTATGGAAGCGGCTTACCGCGAGGGCGGAGAATGGCTTTCCCAGCTCCTGCCTTATCTGGAGGCAAACCTAAGCTTTGTGGAAGACTTTGTTAGTCGCGAGATTCCAAAACTTAAGGTGCATGTGCCGGATGCCACCTATCTGATGCTCTTGGATTGTCGAGGCTTAGGCATGAATGATAAGGAACTGAATGATTTTATGGTGCATAAGGCAAAAATCGGTCTAAATGCCGGCGTATCCTTCGGAAAGGAAATTTCCGGATTTATGCGTCTGAATGTAGCCTGCTCCCGAAAGCTTTTGGAACAGGGCTTGATTCAGCTTCGGGATGCGGTGGCAAGCTTATAAGAAATCAAATTGAACTTAGGGATGCCATAAAGAGTATATAGCTAAGAAAAGCTTTTATCGTCTAGGTTTAAAGAAGATTCACCGGCGCAGTGAAAAAGAACGTAAAATGAAGTTTTAGAGGTAAAACAAAAGGAATGGCGAAAGGAAGAGGCAAAAAGAAAAAGGGAATTTTCTCCTTTTTTCAAGGGAAAAAAGCGAAAAGTCAGCAGGACAGAACTGCTTCCTTTATGGAAGGCATCAAGCTTTTTTCCGCCTTCTTCCTTCTCTTTCTTTTCGGAATCTTTTTATTCCGAAAAGCCCATCAGACCCAATGGTATTTTCCGGCTTCCGTACTAAAGCACCAGGCCGCTATGGAGCGGGTAGCCAAAGAAAAGGGACTGGAAGAGGACTTGGATGTGCTCTTTGCCATTATGACAGTGGAATCCCACGGCAAATTAAAAGATGTGATGCAGTCCAGCGAGTCCAAGGGTCTGCCGGTAAACACATTGGATACGGATGCCTCCATTGAGCAAGGGTTAAAGTATTATAAGGATTTAAAGGAAAAGGCAAGGGCATTGGGGCTGGAGGAAAAAGCAGTAATTCAGGCTTATAATTACGGCCCCGGCTTTTTGTATTATGTGGAGAAAAATGGAGGAAAATACACTGATGCATTGGCAGAGGAATTTGCTAAAAACATGGCGAAAGGGAAGACGATAAAATACAGTCACCCCATTGCCAAAAAAGAAAATGGCGGTTACCGCTATCTCTACGGCAATATGTTTTACGCCAGAGTAGTAGAAGAAACCTTACAGTTTCATAGGGAGAAAAATAAGATGGAAATCACCATGGTTCAGAAAATCCTGATGAGCGCTACGGCAGGATTGTTTTTATACATTATGCTTTTGGAAACCTTTATGACCGACAGTGACAGCACCTCCCGGGTTTTTAAAATGTCGGTTCGAGAACTAAGAAATAAAAATATCAACACCCTATTTAAAAATCAGGGAATTTATAACGGCCTGCTGGGTCTGGCTTTACTTTACGGCGTTTACAGTCCCGGTGCCAATGTGGAGCTTTGCCTTGTGTTATGCAGTATCATGTTTTTGGTGGCGGTATACGGCGCCATCAGCTCGGATAAGATGATTCTCCTAAAGCAGGGGACACTCCCTTTTTTGAGTCTCTTAAGTTTGATTTTGAAGTGGTAGAGAAAGACGGAATTGGATGGAACTTCAGCATAGAGGGAATTGGACAGAGTTTTTTAGTACGGAGAGAATTGGATGGAGCTTTAGCACAGAGGGAGTTGGATAGAGTTTTAGCCTATAGGAGAAAAATATGCTGATTATTTTTGTGATTTTTGGAATAGCTATAGGGATAAGCCTTTTTGTTGGTTTATCGGGAAAGAAATAGCTAAAAGCGAGAGAAATATATTCAGGGGAAAATAGTGTCAGGAAAAAATATGTTTGCCAAAACTAAGTTAGGAAAAAATATGACCGAGGAAAACAAGTCCGAGAAGAATAAGTCTAATCAAAGAAAATCAGAAAAAAATAGTTCCGAAAAAACTAAGTTGAGGAATAAAGAGCAGTCTCTTCAAAAAAATGACTTGATTATGCTGGAAATCACAGACTTAACAGAGGAAGGCCAGGGTGTCGGAAAAAAGGACGGCTTGGTTTTTTTCGTGAAAGACAGCGTGATGGGAGACTGGGTAGAGGCCAGGATTTTAAAGGTGAAAAAGAACTATGCCTATGCCAAGGTGGAGAAGCTTTTGGAAGCATCTCCTTATCGTATTACACCCCTCTGTCCCGTAGCGGGAAAATGCGGAGGCTGCCAGCTACAGCATTTGTCCTATGAAAAGGAACTTTCCTGGAAAGAGGACAGAATCGCCCAAAGTCTGATTCGTATTGCCGGACTTTCTCCGGAGGAAGTAGAGAGCAAAAAAGAGGGAATTCTGGGCGGAGTGCTTTCACGCTATCGGAATAAAGCCCAGTATCCTGTGCAGAGTAGGAAGGAAATAAGAAGTGGAGGGGCAACTTCTGTTTCGGATTGGAAAGTGGACGGGAAGTGGTCTGGAAAGAATAAAATAGAAGCTAAAGAAAAATCTTCTGATCTTAGTATGGGATTTTACGGCTTTCATAGCCACCGCATTATCGAAACCAAGGACTGTCTGATTAATAGCGCTGAGAATCCCTTGATTTTAAACTGCATCAAAGAATGGGCAAAGGAATACAAGATTTCCGGCTATGAGGAAGAAACAGGGAGGGGTCTGCTTCGCCACATTTTCCTAAGAAAGGGCTTTTCTACCGGAGAAATCCTGCTTTGCCTTGTTATTAATGGCAGAAGTCTGGCTCATGGGAAGGAGCTTTGGGAGAGGTTGCAGGGACTCTCGCTAAATGACGAGGAAGGCAGTTTACAAAGCAGGGCGGATATGCAATGCGATATGGATACACAAAGTAGAGCAGAGCTGCACTGTGGAGTGGATACACAAAGCGAGGCTGATGGACATTGCGAGGAAAATAGAAAAATTCAGGAAAAGATTATTGGACTTTGCGTGAATATCAACGAAGGTAGCGGCAACGCTATTTTAGGAAGAGAAACCCGTTGCCTTTACGGAAAAGACAGTATAGAGGATAAAATCGGGGAGTTAAGCTTCTCTATTTCCGTGCCCTCGTTTTATCAGGTAAATCCTGTGCAAACCGAGAAAATCTATGGGAAAGCTCTTGAGTATGCAGCCCTTACCGGAGAAGAAACCGTTTGGGATTGCTACTGCGGAATCGGTACCATTTCCCTCTTCCTCGCACAAAAAGCAAAGCAGGTTTATGGGTTGGAAATCGTTCCGGAAGCCATTGAGAATGCCAAGAAAAATGCGGAAAATAATGGTCTCCATAATGCAGAGTTCTTTGTGGGTGCAGCTGAAGAAGTCCTTCCCAAGTGGGTGGAAGAACAGAAGAGGGAAGGCAAGGACGTGGGAAATCTGGTGGATGTGGTTTCCTTGGATCCTCCTAGAAAAGGATGTGACGAAACTTGCCTTTCCGCGGTATTGGAACTTAGCCCCAAGCGCATTGTCTATGTAAGCTGTGATCCGGGAAGCCTGGCGAGAGATATTAAGTATCTAGGAGAAGGTGGATATAAGCTGGAGAAATGGGTGGGAATAGATAATTTCCCCAGGACAGAACATGTGGAGTGTGTTGTATTGATGTCGCGCAAGATGTAGTGTTTTCGCAAACGATTATCCTATATATGTTGTAAAAACGTGCCTAAAAACTCTAAAATAGACTACTGTACATGTCTCGCAAATTTTGATATGATTAGACTAAATTGAAAGAATGGAGGCATTTATTGCAAAGTTATTAGCGGCGAGAAGAACCAACTATATAGCCTTTCTGCACAGATATCGGCACTTACAAAAGCCGTTGCCAATGTTGACCAGTGGAAGTTGACAGATGTATTTATCGATATTGTTTCTGATAAGGGAGAATCGCCACGGCGTGACTTTGAGCGTATGCTTCATGAAGCATACGCTCATCATATATCGGTAATTCTGACCAAGAGCATCAGCCGCTTTGTAATAGACCGTATAAGGAATCCAGTGCAGGTCTGAGCCCAAAAGCAAATGCTTCATGCTCTGCATGTGGATTATGTGCGGATAAATGCCCTGCAGGAGCAATTGGTAGGGAAAATCCAAGAATGACAGATAAAAGTAAATGTATTTCATGTATGCGGTGCGTAGCCGTATGTCCAAAACATGCACGAAAGGTAAGTGGCCTTATGACGGCAGTTGTGGGAATGGCAATTAAAAAGGCTTTTTCAGTCAGGAAAGAATGTGAATTGTTCTTATAAACTGGAATTTATGGAGGTAAGTTATATGGAGAACTTTAAAGAAAAAGAATATAAGGTATTTGAAATGTTTGATAAGCAGTGGGCAGTTGTTACAGCGGGCTCAATGGAACATTATAACAGCTGCACTGTTAGCTGGGGCAGTCTGGGGAATATTTGGGGGACTGCAGGTAAGAGCAGACCAACGGTTACGGTTTATGTTCATCCTGCTCGTTATACCAGTGAATTTTTGAAAAACAGCGATACTTTTACGGTAAGCTTTTATCCTGAAAGCTGTAAAAAGGCATTGGGCTATATTGGTTCGCATTCCGGCAGGGATGGGGATAAAGCTGTCGGTGCAGGACTGACTCCTATCGAAATCGGGCAGGGTGTAACCTATAAAGAGGCAAATTTAACATTTCTTTGCAAAAAGTTGTATCAGCACCAATTTTCTAAAGAGGATCTTGCAACTGAAGTTCAGGAGTACTATGCTTCCATACCAAAAGAATATCCCGATTTCAATGGAGGATGGCAACCACATATCGTTTTTGTAGGTGAAATTATAGAGGTTAGGGGTGAGCGGTAAATTCCCGCTTGTCGGGAAGTCGCAGAGAAGCTTCCTGGTTACGCCATTGTGCAGAAGCTCCTTGCGGATGTAGTAAAAATCCGGCATGCGTTTGTCAGATGTTGACTCCTCAGTTTTGTGGAACAGCCTCTCCTGCAGTTTTTGTTGGTCACCGTATTATCAAGTGGGTAGCTATTGTAGACGGCTGCGATCATGGAAAAATTTTTATCAAGATTGTATTTCTGCTAGCACGAAATACTATAATTACTATTGCGTCGATGTATAGTGTTCTTATATGGAATGACTTTATATTCGCGAATACATTTATCAGTGACAGCAACGCTAAAACTGTTGCCATGGGACTTAAAGATTACGTTGGAGCTTTCGGAAATGTGGACGGGGGTCTACTTTTGCCGCAATCGTTATTTCCACACTTCCACCATTAATTATTTATTTTGCCTTTAATAAGTGGGTTACTGCTGGTATGACAATGGGAGCCACAAAAGGTTAAATGGAGGTACGAAGATGATATTTCCAGGAAATGTAAGCATGATGCCATATCTGACACATGGAAAGAGCAGAGCAATAAATGCGGAAAACAGAACAGGAGAAAAGGGCAGAGGTGGAATGGCAGCGAGTCCTCTTGGGCCGTCTCGAAAGGGGAAACCCTGTCTTACGAACATTCAACCAGGACAGGAGGAAATTCTTGCTGATATAGAGGGGCCAGGTGTCATTCAACATATATGGATTACTGTTGACAAGAAAACCTCAGACGGCGATTGTTTTGTTCTGAGGGACCTTGTTCTACGTATTTATTGGGATGATGAAGAAAATCCCTCGGTTGAAACGCCATTAGGAGATTTTTTTTGTTGTGGATTTGGACAGGAATGTATTATTAATTCCGCGGTGATTACTGTAGTACCATCCCGCGGATTGAATTCATATTTTTCGATGCCGTTTCATAAACATGCTCGGATAGTACTAGAAAACCAGCATAAAAACGTAATACCAGCTTTTTTCTATCAGATTGATTACTGCCTGTATGATGCGCTTCCGGAGGATACAGCTTATTTTCACGCACAATGGAGGCGACAGGCAGTTACAGAAAAGGGAAAAGATTACGTTATTTTGGATAATATAAAAGGAAGCGGCCAGTATATAGGTACTTACATTGGACTTTCTGTTCTCCAAAGATACTGGTGGGGAGAGGGAGAAGTTAAATTTTATATTGATGGAGATGTAAAATATCCAACGATATGTGGGACAGGGATGGAGGATTATTTTGGAGGCTCATGGAGTTTTGCTTCTAACGATAATGGAAAAACTGTAGAAAATAATTATTGTACATCGTATTTGGGATATCCTTTTTATTCAAGACATGATTCCCTTGTATATAATCAATATCATAATGATGACTGTCCTCCAATGCGGGGATTTTACAGATGGCACATTCCTGATCCAATATTCTTTGAAAAAGATTTGAAGGTAACTGTACAACAGATTGGAGTCAGTCATAATGGGTTATTTGAAAGACAGGATGATCTTTCGAGTGTTGCATATTGGTATCAGAAGGAACCTCATGTAACATTTCAGAAGTTATTATCTGCAGAACAAAGGTGGCCTAGATAAAATATGAAAAATACGATTATTAGAGTATGTGATTGTATAGGCTATTTTGTCGTGTTGAACTTATGCTGGATTTTATGCAGCATTTTTGGTTTTCGGATTCCTGCCATATTCAATATTGATAGCTTGTATCATCATAGTTCCCATAATACTTACCCTGTGGTCTTTTTATACATTGTATATCGGTTGCGTTTTATGGGGATTGGTTGGTATCTCATGCGTTGGCTGGGGAGAACGAGTGGGTTGTTCTGCCAACCCGTATCTTCAGTTACTTTCTTGGCGTACAGCGGTATTCTCATGAATGCCCATTTGAGGAAACATCGCTGGTCGCATTCCGGAAAAGACTTGGATCAAAGACTGGCGGAACTAATCGAATTTTGTGGTATGCCACGTAGTAAGCGTGAGATAATGGATTTCCTTGGTCTTACGGATAGCAAGAATTTTAGAAAAAGATATCTTGTTCCTTTACTTAATGCAGGAAAAATAGAAATGACGATACCTGATAAGCCAAACAGTAGGAAGCAGAAATATAAAAAAGTGAACAGTAGTGCATGAATTGCTACCGGCTCCCAAGAGAAAGAAAGGATAGATATGATTTTAGAAACGGAGAGACTTATCCTCCGTCCGTGGGAAGAAACGGATGCAGAGGAATGCTATAAATACG
>NZ_DBHIGR010000008.1:0-27996 GCF_057249185.1 Oribacterium sp. | reverse complement strand
TCCGGGAGATAGGAGCCGGTATTGTCAATGTAATCTTCTCCCTCCTCTCTGGATTCTTCTGTGGGAAAGAGAATGGCACTTCCCACAACCTGGGACTTTCCGGAAAGGTTCTGATAAATCTGTAAAAGTACAAAGGAGACATTTTCCTGATAATCCGTCCAAGTACTCTTACATAGGTAAAGGTAGTTTGTGCCAGAAACCACCTGGGTGCCCAGCAGGGCTATGGGCTCATAATGGGTATAGTTATAGCCCTTTGGAAATGCCGCTTTAAATGCATTCATGGCATCCGGGTTATCCTTCAGAGAGAAACTTACGAGATTGGTGTTATAAGACCCCACAAGAGAATCGGAATTATTTTCAGCTTTTCCCTTTTCACCTTCTGTTGCTCCGGATTCTGTAGGATTCGGAGCACTACTTTCTTTTTCTGTTTCGTTGGAATCGGCATTATTGCTTTCTTTCTCGGCGTCACGGAGATTCGCAGAACTGCTTTCTTTTGCAGTTTTTGTGGGGGTGGCTGTGCTACTTTCCTTTGCCGTTTTGCCGTTGCAGGCGGTAATGGTTAAAGCGGATAATGCTGCGATAAGCAGTGTATGTTTTAAAAGATTTTTTTTCATTTTCTCTCCCTTTTATATTTCTAGCTTTTGTCTCCCTCTTGTACTGCTGGCTTTTTCCTCTGTATTATAAATCGAAAAATGGAAACTGCTTCTTACAAAACAGAGTCAATATGGAATTTAATTCAATCGAAAAGCAATTTTGTCGATTTTTTTCAGCCGTAAATTCAACCGTAAAATTTTACGATTGAATTTATGGCTGTTTTCAATTACTATTGTCCTAATAACAAGGAGGTAAAGGGGATGAAAGAGACTAGACAGCTGGAATTTAAATCAGATATTTCCAATACATTTTTAAAAACGGTGAGTGCATTTGCCAACTATGATGGTGGACAAATTATATTTGGTGTAGGAGATACAGGTGAAAAAATCGGGCTAAAGGATCCGGCAGAGACCTGCCTTGCAATAGAGAATAAAATTAATGATGCCATTCGCCCCCAGCCTCAGTATGAACTATCGGTGAATGAGAAAGATAAGACCGTAACTCTTACAGTGGAGGCGGGACCGGCTAAGCCTTATACCTATAAATCCAAAGCTTATCGAAGGAATGATACTGCGACTATTGAAGTGGATGAACTGGAGTTAAGCAGATTAATTCTGCAGGGCAGAAATATTCATTATGAAGAGCTTCCTGCGGATACACAAGAGCTTTCCTTTTCGGAGTTGGAATGGAGAGCTAAACAGGAAATAGGGATAAAATCTTTAAATAAAGACATTTTGAAGACATTGAATTTGTATCAAGATGGAGAAGGCTATAATCATGCGGCAGAGCTCCTTGCGGATCAGAATCATTTTCCCGGAATTGATGTGGCCAGATTCGGGGAAGATATAAGCATTATTTTGAAGCGTGCGGTATTGGAAAAGGAGTCTATCCTTTCTGAACTGGAGAAAGCGGTTGAGCTCTATCGAGATTATTATCAGTATGAAGAAATTCGGGGAATGGATAGAGTAAAGGTAGAGAAGATTCCTGAGGAAGCATTCAGAGAAACTATTGCCAATGCCTTGATTCACAGAACCTGGGATGTCAACGCGCAGATTCGTGTGCTGATGTTTGAAGATAGAATTGAAGTCAGCTCTCCGGGAGGTTTGCCGGCAGGACTTTCGGAGGAAGAGTATTTAAAGGGAAATATCTCCATGCTCAGAAATCCTATTTTGGGCAATGTATTTTATCGTTTGCATATTGTGGAAATTCTTGGCACCGGAATTATTAGAATCAAAGAAGCTTATAAAGAAAGTCAAAAGAAGCCGGTTTTTGAAGTCTTTGAAAACTCCATTAAAGTCACCTTGCCCGTCATCAGCAACATAAATCTTAATGCAGATGAGGCCGTTGTATATGATGTATTAAGGAAAAACTATCCGAAATCCATTAGTGAAATTATGGAAGAAGTACCATTTGGGAAATCAAAGACAGCAGCACTGTTAAAGAGAATGGTGGAGAATCATTACGTTACGATTGTAGGCAGTGGAAGAGGAACGAAGTATAAGATATAGAAAAAAGTTTACAGCAGGTCTATTCATTACTGAGTTGGATACGATTTGAATTCAGATTCGATAAGGTTTTTATATTGCGACAATAGTGTATAGGCAGTAATATATTTGTACACATACATTGTCATTTATTATGTTAGCAAAGGAGGTATTCTGCTATGAGTATAAGAGAAAAAGAAGTACTTAATATGCAACTAGTCTTAATACCAATTTTAGCGAAGGCATGGAAGAAAACCTATTCCGAGCTATCAGATTTGTTAAAGAAATATGATGTATTGAGTTACATTGATGTTTGCTATGAAGCTTATAATTCTACCGGTAACCAAGGAATTATTGATGATTTGCAAGACTATATTGAGATGCAGGGAGGCTTGCTTTTTTAGAACGCAGGAAGCAGTAAAGACATGATAAAGTGAAAAGGCAGGTGATTGCATAATGATTACGAGTGCAGATCAGAAAAAAGCTATGCGAAATATTGCCGTATTTCTTGTGGAATATATTATGAAAGATAAGGGATATTCAAGGGATGAGGCAGTTGAATTTTTGATGAAAACTGCTGTTTATGCGGCTTTGATGGATGAAGAAACAGACCTTTATCTGGAATCAAGGGAATCAGTCCTAGATATCTTAAAAGAGGAATTGGCCGGAAATCCGTATAGATTGCTGGTGGTATAATTTTATTCTTCCATGCGTGCTTTTTATCTTGGACAACATAGCTTCTTGGCAAGAGTTTAAATGTACTCTGCTAAGAGGCTATTTTTATCTCTTCAAATAGACCTCCCCCTCCATCTATGCTATACTTTCTCTGTAATTAAACTTTGTTGTTTTTTGAAAGTTCTTAACGAATTTGCTCATCAAAGGAGGTCTATGATTAGCTATCGTTGTAAGCAATGTGGCGCCCAGCTGGAGCTTGGCAGTGCCGGCGGATTTCAGTGCCCCTATTGCGGGGCGAGAGCCTTTATGTCCGATGCGGAATTCAAAGGGAATCATGAGTTTCGAAAGAAGCTTTTGGCTTACTACAAGGCGAAGGCAAGCGAGAAGGAAAATGATTATAGCAGCGATACTTTATGGGAAGAGCTTGGGAATGCCACCTACCCTATGGTAAATGGCAAGAATTTAACTCTCTCTTATATGGATCGTTATCATTATCCGGAGATGGTCTGCTATTTGTGTCGGGAGTCGGTGGTCTATGTCTTTGACCGGGAGGATGGGGCAAATGCTTTTATGCAGGGCTTAAGTCGTCTTAGCTTTCCGGAAGCGGATGTAAAATTATCCAGGTGCTTTCCTATGCTAAAGTCTAAGATTACGTTAGATGCCGGGAAGCTTTGTCTGATTTTTACCAGAAAGCCCTATTTTTATCCCGCGGAGGTCTTTGCACCCTTTGCTTCGGAGCATTTGGCCTGGGTGATTTCACGGATGGAAAATATCTGTTGCGCCCTGGAGTATTCGGAGCTTCAGCACGGGGATATTACGGCGTCCAGTCTTTTTGTGAATTCGCTTACCCATGAGGGAATGCTCTTCGGGGATTGGAGAAATGTGGAAAGGAAGCGTAGCAATCAGGATTTACTGGATTTACGAAAGACCGCAAAATCTGTTGCAGAAAATATCCATAGTCCTGCTCTTTTGAAGGAATTTTTATTGGCAGAGCCGGAAGGGGATGCCTTTCAGGACTTCGGTGCATGGGATAGGGTAATCGAAGAGGGCTTTGGCGGTCATCGTTTTGTAAAGATGAAATAGGAGGAAAATATGGGATACGGCAGTTATTCAGCATCAGATTGGCAGAAATTGAAAAGCAGTAGAAAGCTCTCCAATGGGCAGAGGGTAGAAGAAGTATTTACAAGAAGAGAATGTAATCCCAAGATGAATCCGAAATTCATCGGCACCAGAGAGTGTTTCGACTCGGAGGAGCATCCTAATACAACCCCTATCGTTGTGGGCTTGGATGTGACCGGCTCCATGGGCTATCTTGCGGTGGAGCTGGCAACGGGGGCCTTAAATGAGCTGATTACCAAGCTGTATTCCACCGGCGCCGTGGCAGATCCTGCCCTGATGTGTGCGGCTTATGGAGATTTTCAGGATGCATCCCCCTTGCAAGTAACTCAGTTTGAGTCGGATATTCGTATTGCCGAGCAGCTTTTAGACATTTACTTTGAAAATCATGGAAATGGCCAGGTGGTGCCTACCTGCCTTTGGGAATTCTTAACCCGCCATACCAATATTGATGCAGTGAAGAAAAGACAGCAAAAGGGCTTTCTTTTTACTATCGGAGATATGGCCGAGATTCGCAGTGATTCGGTGGGAATGACGATTTCCCGGGTTATAGGAGACGATATCGGAACGAGTGTTACCAAAGAGGATTTATTAAATGAAGTTAAGCAATCCTTCCATGTTTTCCATATCATGATTGGCGGAGACAGTCAGGAAAATGAGCAGCTTCTTCCGGGGCATTGTATCGTACTGGCAAGACAGGACATTTCCTGCCTTCCGGAAATCATTATCAGTGCCATTCAGTTGCAAAAGGGCGCGACCTTAGAGGAAGTTCTTGGTCGCTGGGATGAAATCAATCGTCCTGTGATTAGCGCGGCATTGGCACAGCTATCCTTGCAAAGGGATGATGACATTTTCCTATAAGAGTCATGGCTGTTTTTGGCACGGAATGAATTCATCTCTGTAAAAAAAAGGTAGAAGATATTAGGTTATGAGAACAATTGCGGTTATCGGCAAGAACTTTGGGGATGAAGGTAAGGGCTATACTTGTAGCCGTCTTGCCTCATCCCTTAAGAAATCCTTGATTATCAAACATAACGGCGGCGGACAGGCAGGGCACACGGTAGAAGATCCGGAAGGAAAATGGCGTTTTATTCATCATCAGATAGGCGCCGGGGCGGAGTACCATGTGCCTACTTTATTTGCCGACAGCTTTATGCCGGACCTGTTTCAGCTGGGGAAGGAAGTTAAAGAATTTACGGAGCTCTTCGGCTTTCAGTCCATCCTTTATTCTGAAAAAAATGCACGAGTAACTACTATAGATGATGTACTTTTAAATATGGGAGCAGAATTTGCCAGAGGCAAGAATCGCCACGGCTCCTGCGGTATGGGCATAGAGGAATGTGTGCAGCGAAATGCCGCCGGATACGAAATCACCCTGGAAGATATTGCTACAATGAGTAATCCGGATTTATTGCATCGTTTAAAGCATATTCGAAAAGAGTATACTGGGAAAAGAGCGGAAATCTTGAGGATTCAAGCACCAGAGTCCTCGAAAGACAAGAAGCAATCGAATCTTATGAATCTTTCAACTGCTTCAACTTCTTCGAATCCGTCTAATTCCACGACTTTCTCGAATTTTTCGAATCCCTACTATGAGATGCTGAACAATGAGACGGTTTTAGAAAATTTTGTGGAAGAAGTGAAGCAGAATGTGAAGCTTCTGACCTTAGTGGATGCGGATAGAAAATGGTTGGAGGGATTTCAACATTTGATTTTCGAGACAGGACAGGGCTTACTTTTGGATCAGGACTATGAAGCCTATGCTCCCCATTTGACTTCTTCCAAAACAGGCATCCATAATCCGGCCATCTTTTTAGAAAAACGAGGCTTATCTTTGGATGAAGCCATCTATGTGACACGTCCCTATGTCACCCGTCATGGAAATGGGCCTTTACCTTGTGAGGTGGACCGTTCTGAACTTCCCGGGGTGGGAGAGGATCTGACCAATCAGCCTAATGAATGGCAGGGGACTTTACGCTATGCAAAGCATGAGAGTCTGGAAGCATTTTTTGCACCGGTACTAAGAGATAGGGATTCCGTAAATTGCTTAGAGCGTATGGGCGAAACAAAACGGTCCAAGCATCCTAAACTCTCCATTCTTGTTACCCAGCTATCGGAAAGAGGAAATCAACTATACTTTGAAGAAGGAAAGATTCCTTTTGAAACTCTTCAAAAAGCGGGAGAGGAGCTGGGGATTTCTTGCGTAAAAGATATCGGAGGTTAATCCATGAAAATATTACTGACAGCCTTTACTCCCTTTGACGGGGAGAGCATTAACCCGGCGCTGGAGGCAATGAAGCTTTTGCCGGACAAAATAGGAAATCTTGAAGTTCTGAAGTTAGAAGTGCCAACGGTTTTTGGAAAGTCTGCAAATCTTGTGTTGGAAACCATAGAACAAGAAAAACCGGATTTTGTCCTTTCCATAGGACAGGCAGGAGGGAGGGCGGAGATTACTCCGGAGAGAATCGCCATTAACATAGACGATGCCGGAATTCCGGACAATGAAGGCAATCAGCCGGTGGATCAGCCCATTTATCTCGATGGAGAAAATGCTTATTTCTCCACTCTGCCGGTAAAGGCCATGGTGGAAGCCATCAAAAAAGAAGGGATTCCCGCTGCACTATCCAATTCGGCAGGAACCTATGTTTGTAACCATTTGCTGTATTCAGTGCTGTATTATATTCAGATAAATGCTCTGCCCATCAAGGCAGGATTTATCCATGTTCCCTATATTCCTGAACAGACAGTAGAGAAAAAAGATAAACCCTCCTTAGCACTATCAGAGATTATAAGAGGGCTTAAAGCCTCCATAGAGGCAATTTCAAAAAAGATGCCGTAGAAAATCTACGACATCTTTTTTTGAAATTTTATCTCTTTGTTGTTCTCTTCAATCCATAGTAAGCAAGTCCTAAAACAGAAAGGCCGAAGAAGCCTGCCCAGAGGAGAAGCTGAGAGCTATCTCCGGTTGGGGTATCACGCTTATTGTCTGCTACCGGTCTGGATTCTCCCAGAACCTGAGGAACAAGCTCAGGGTTTACTTCATTTTCCGTTACTTCGCTGGAGTCCGGAGTAGGTGTAGGTCTGGACTCACCTGCTACCGTCGGGGTAGGAGGTGTGGATGGTGTGGGATTAGAAGGTGTAGGAGTGGACGGTGTGGGAGTAGAAGGTCTGTTCGGTCTTGGTGACGGTGTTGGCGGTGTTTCAGGAGTGGGGCTTGGAGGAGTAATAGTCTTTGTATTGGTAACAATATATCCGTTAGCCGCATCTCCACTGATTGCAGAGGTATATCCGCTTAATGCCGTCTCTTCTACGGTGTATACGATCTCGTGTCCGTCATTGGCATCAAACTTGGGAAGATTCACAAAGCTGTGCTTCCACTGATCGGCTTCGGTAAGAGTTACCTTCTCCTTGGTTGCGCCATCTGCCAAAAGCTTAATCTCTACCTGATTTGCACTTTCGCCGTTCCACTTCTTTTCTACGGTAAGAATGATTCCGGGAACGTTTACAAGCTTAAATCCGCTGGTTTGATTTCCGCTCATTTTCACAGAATATCCCTCAGCGCCTTTTTCCTTGATGGTGTACTGGTAAAGCTCGTCATTTTCATCAATCTTTGGAAGGTTCTTAAAGCTAATGCTCCAATCATCGGCTTCGGTCATGGTCTCTTGGCCGATGTAAATGGGATTTGCCGGGTCTTCTTTATTTACGCGATAAAGCTCTACGATAATGCTGGTAGGACGGGTTTCCGGATTGTCGTATTTCCAGGTCTTATTGACCTTGATGGAAATGACCTTCTTTTCTCCGGTGTTTACAGTTCCGTTGGAGCCGATTCCGCCGCCACGGGTAGCAGAGGTATTTCCGGAAATGATGACCTTGGCCAAGCCTTCCGCCTCAGCGTCCTCAGTAACATCAGTGTGTAATCCTAAGATTTCCCCTGTGGCGGAGCTTAACTCACCCTCTAACTTGTTGATGGGAAGCTCTTCATTTTCATCATTTTTCCAGTTATAGGGAGTTCCACCCAGCATAAAGGAGGAGATTGCATACTTGGGAGAACCGCTACTTACATAACCGTAGCGATATCCCGCTTCAATATAGATGTCCTGTGCCTTTTCAGAATGGTTTCCGAAGATGGCAACACCGTTCTTTACATTGATTCCTGTGTTGGAAGTGGGGCAGGAAGCATATCCACCACCTTCAGTCTCTGCTGTATTATCGGTGATTATAGCATTGGTCAGGTTTAAAACACCCTGCTTACCGCGAAGGATTTCTGCCTTACCGTTTACGTAGATACCGCCGCCGCCAAAGTGCTTGTTTCCATAGCCTTCACCGGTCATGGCATTGTTAATAATCTTTCCTTCGGAAATATTGGCAACGGAATTTCCGGTAGACAGTCCGCACTGGATAAAGATACCGCCGCCACTTGCGCCTGCTTTGTTGCCGCTGATGGTTCCGCCTGTCATATTTAAGGTATTGCCTTCTGCAACGTCAATGATAGAGCCCAGTGCAATACCGCCTCCATACTCATGACAGTAGTTATCTGCAATCAAAGCATCGCCACTTAAGTTAATGGTAGAACTGCGATATGTACAGATTCCACCTCCACTCACAAAGGGATTTCCGTTAAAAGTATTTGGGGAAATAGCCTTGTTCTCTCTGATTTCTCCCCCGGACATATTGAAAGTGGTATTATCTAATAAAAATACTCCGCCGCCAAAGAAAGCGCTGTTGTTCCGGATAATTCCGCCGGTCATATTAATGACAACCTTTTGGGTATCGGAGATCGCGTAGATGGCACCTCCGTTAGCGTCGATTCCTTCGGTAACGGTTACAAAATTGTTTTCTAAGATGGCATCCTCTTCAATATTTAGATTGCCGGAAACCTTAATCAGAGATTCTCTGGTTTTTCCGTCATTTTCTCCGCCACCGTCTATGGTAATATTTCGAAGTGTAGCTTCTTTTTTAGCTTGAACGCTTAAAAGATATCCTGAAAATCCCGGGTTTCTCATAAGAATGGCATTGGTATTGTCCAGACTTACTTCTCCGGTAACAGGAACAGTGTCTACAACGTAAATAACCTCGATATAAGGATTTTCCGTTGCCAGTTCTTTTGCTCTTTCGAAGGATTTTACGGCAGTTTCCTGTGTAGTTCCATCGTTCTCGTCGTTACCGTTTTGACCATCCAGATAGAGATTCTCTTCCTGGGCATATACCCTCTGCAGGTTGGATGGCATAAATCCAAGAGATAGGGTAAGTGCAAGTAAAAATGTCACAACAGCTAAAACCCGTCCCTGGACCCTCTTCATAATGAATTGGGGAATTGTCCTCATTTGTAAATACCTCCTAAAATAAGCAAAATTAATTATTTAAATAAATTAATGATATCATAATATCGTTATTTTACAATGCTATTTTATGGAGAAATGGAACTAAAGAACAGAAAATCGTAGAGAGAATAGCTCTTAAAATTTGTATATAATTGCTAAAAAATAAATAATTATATTGAAGGATATGAGTTTTTGTCCGGATTCATGGAAAAAATCGTATTGTCATGGCTTTTCAAAGCGAATAGAATGGGAAAATGGCAAGACAAAATAGTAGGATAGTATAGTAAGAAAGGTCAGTAAAAAAGAATAGCAATAAAGAATAGCAATAAAGAATAGCAATAAAGAATAGTAAGAAAGAACTGTAGGAAAACAGATCCAAGCTAAGAGTAAGGACGGAGGCAAAAACAATGGACATTCATAATAAAGTAAATAACGAAGCGGATATCCAAGCAAATATCCAAGCAAATATCCACGAAGATAAACCAGCAGATAGTGAAAAAGATATTCAAGCGGCTAGGCCGGAAGATTTTCAAGAAGAGTTGGTGAAGCTTCGCCGGTATTTTCACGAGCATCCGGAGCTGTCCTGGCAGGAATATCATACACAGGAAAAAATCATGGAATATCTGGATGAGCTGGAGATTCCCTATAAAAAGTCCTGTAAAACCGGTGTCATTGCCAGCATTCAGGGAAAGAAGTCAACAGGAAAGATCATTGGGATTCGGGCAGATATCGATGCCCTTCCGGTGACGGAGCTTTCGGATTGTGCTTGGAAGTCCAAGACGGAGGGGCTGATGCATGCCTGTGGTCATGACACCCACATTACCATCCTGCTGGGAACGGCAAAGCTTTTAAAGCAAATGGAAGAGGAGCTTACGGTTACTGTAAAGCTTTTATTTCAACCGGCAGAGGAGTGCATTGAGGATAGTGGAGCCGGCTATATGAAGGAGGATCCTGAGGCATTATCCTGTGATCGGATGATTGCCTTGCACATTTGGAGTAAGCTTCCCGCAGGAACAGCCTCCCTTCGTTACGGTGCGGTGATGACAGCTACGGACACCTTTGACATTTTCGTAAAGGGAAAGGGAGGGCATGGCGCACTGCCCCATCAGACTGTTGATCCCATTGTTGCCGGTTCTGAGCTGGTGATGTCTTTGCAACGCATCGTATCCAGAGAAATCAGTCCCCTGGAACCGGCAGTGATCAGTGTCACCTCCTTCAGCTCCGGTAACGCTTACAATGTTATCCCGGGAGAGGCTCATTTAAAGGGAACGGCCAGAACCTTTAACCCGGAAATTCGTAAGCAGTATCCGGAGATTCTAAATCGTGTTTCTAAGGGTGTGGCAGAGGCAACAAGAACGGAAATATCCGTGGATTACCACCTTGGACCGCCTCCCATGATTAACGATACAGCCTGTGTAGATACGGGAAGAAGAGCGGCGACGAAGGTTTTTGGAGAAGAAAATGTGCTGGATTGGGAGCCTCAGATGGGGGGAGAGGACTTTGCCAAGTTTAAGGCGCCGAAATGCCTTCTTTTCCTTGGTGCCGGCTTCCCGGAGGAAGAACTTCGTTATCCCCAGCATAGCCCCTATTTTGCTATAGATGAAAATGTCTTAAAACTTGGGGTGGAGTATTTTGTGGAGTATGTGCGGGAGTTCGAGAAGGAACTTAGTAAGGAAAAGCTGTAATAGTTTTCAGAAAAGCTTTCTAGAGGAAATTAAGAGATAAAAAGGCAGGGAGAATTCCCTGTCTTCTTTTGTGAAATTAATTTACAAAAAATCACGGAAACGTGATACAATATGCAGTATAAAATACACTTTGTTCAGAGTGGATATTATGAATATAAAGGAGCTATAACATGCCGGTATTATCCAGATTTTATGGAATTATCATTAGAATGTATTTTCAACAGGCAGAACATAATCCGCCTCATATTCACGCATTGTATGGTGAAGAAATGGCAGCTATCACAATCCAGACTGGCGAGATTTTGGAGGGGTATTTGCCCCCTAAGGCATTAACTATGGTTAAGGAATGGATTGAGCTACATAAAATAGATCTTTTGCAAATGTGGGATACGCAGGAGCTTAAATCTCTTGCTCCATTAGAGTAAGGAGTTGTTTAAATGATGCATAAAGTTAAAGCGATCAGTGCACTTCCAAATTTTTTCTTAAGTATTCAATTTGTAGAAGGGATTACGAAAATATATGACGTAAAACCCTTATTTTCAAAATGGGCAGCTTTTAAGGCGCTACAAGAAAACCCTAAGTTATTCTCTGCTGTGGAAGTTGACGTGGGAGGGTATGGAATCATTTGGAATGATGAATTAGACTTATCTTGTGATGAACTTTTTGAAAATGGAAAATCTGTACAAACTCCATTTGATAATATTATAGCATTTACTGATGCTACCAGACTATGGGGACTAAATGAGAGTACCCTTCGTAAGGCTATTACTTATGGAAAGCTGGTTAATGGTGTTGATGCCTGTAAATATGGAAAACAATGGGTGGTGACTGTTGATGCCATGAAACGAGAGTATGGTATTCCTATGTTTGAAAGGAGATTGGTTTCTGAAGATTTAGCACCATATAAAGTTTTGCAAAATCAAAAAAAGAATAGTTGAGGAAAATTTATAGCAGTTGTAGTTCCGATTGGTGAAAGAATTCGAAAGAGAAGAGTTTCTTTTGATATTTGCTTAAAATGACAAATGGCGTAAATTGATGAAATATTGGCACTCTATGATATTGCTTCATAGGGTGTCATTTTGCTTTCTCAGTTTCAACCCTGACTTGCTGGGCTATGCAGAGCAAAACTCCTTTCTCAGAGCATTTACAATATGGACCGGGAAGAGCGTTACGAAATATAGACAAAGCCTGAGTAAGTAACGGCAGGAACTTACAGTAATTCAGGACAGTAAAGGACTGTAAAGGTTCAGAAGATGAAGCTAATAATGCAGTAGAGTCTGTAATGGGAACAATCTGAGCCCGCCGGTATTTGCAGAAGCTCAGCGAATTTTTTCGATTACAGTCCTTCCCTCAATACTCTTTGGAAAGATATCTCACTCCTACGCCATGCTTTCGCAAAGCTTCCTTCAATTCTTCCAGATACACCTTGCCCTGTTCGTTATTCGTAATGGTGAAGAACTTATGCAGTCCGGACTTTCTCAGAATTTGAATAGCATAATATCTTTCTCCATGACGGTTATGGATAGGATCCACATGGACGGCACGCATTTCGGAAAAGGGAATGGCCCGTTTTCCGATACAGATTAATCCTGCATGAATATAAAGAGTATCTCCCACGATATGGTAGGGGGCAAAAAAACTGCCCCCTGTTCTTAAGATGATTAGACGTCGGAACAGCCAAATAAGGCCTATGAGAAGGAGAAGAAGTTGGACTAAAAATGGGGATTGATATGTACTCCTACTTCCTTCTATAAAATAGTAAAAAAATTTCATTTGCCTCCTCTTTCTGCCTTGAATTTTCAATGGATATCAAACAGAATTTTGCCTTTTTTTTAAATCGTATAGCCCTGAATGATACGTTTTCATTCCTAAACTTTCAGTACACAAATTTTCCTAATCAAAGGAATCCACCACCTCTACCGTATCCGGTAAGATCTCCATGTTGGCGATGGAATTTCCGGACAGCTTTACCTTCTTTAAATTTGGGAGAGTTCTTAGCATACTGATATCGGAAATGTAGTTGTCGGAGATATCCAGCTCTTCAATGGTATTTAGTCTTTCCAGACAATCCAGGCTTTGCAGTTTGTTTCCGGGAATCATCAGCTTTTTTACTGCCTTAAAATGAGACAGATAAGCTTTGGCATTTTGGTCAAAGTTCCTGCTGTCATCATCCACATTGTGAATCTCCGTCTTTTCCAGGGCTAGTATTTCCGTGCTGTTGTCGTCTTCCATTCGACTTAAGGAAAGACTGAGAACCGGACCATCCGCCACATTACTGTCATCCTCAGGATAAAAGTACATTTCCCTTACCCCGATATTGGAAAGGGCTTTCGTGTAATCCTTATAGCGATCCATAGGGGTTCCCAGCATGGTAAGACGTTCCAAAGCGGGAAGCTCCCGCAATGCATTTCCCAAGTCCGTATCTACCAGTCCGGTGATTCCGCGTCCTACAAAGCTTAAGTCGGTCAGGGAATTCATTCCTCGTAAAATGTCGGCACTGTAATCGGACATATAGTTTCGAATCGTCAGCTTCTTTAAAGAGGGCATGTGGGCGATTTTATCCAAGTCCCAAACCAAGAGATTCGCTTCTTCCAATGCTGTTAAGCCGTGTAAATCCGGAATATCATAGTTATGATAGTCAATGTATAGTTTTTGTAAAGAACTTAATGTAGACAAAGCATTTACATTTTCCACATCATGGCAATCCAGATATAAGCTGTTTAAGGAAAGATGATTGGCCAGACCATCTAAGGAAAGGATAGGTAAGGTATCTAAAGTCAAGCTCTTTAGCTTGGGCATGTTTTTGACAAAATTTAAATCTTTTAAGCTTGTTATGTTTTTCAGCTTGAGATTTTCAAGCTGAGGCATACCGGATAAAACGCTGACATTGTCCAAAGGCTCTTGATAAGGTCCGGTAATGGAAAGGTCGGTACAGTTACTAAGAGAAGAAAGGGAAGAGAGGTCTAAAACAACGGAATCATTTCCGATAATATCCAGGTTCAAGCGTTTTAAACCGGGAAGGTTTCTTAGGAAAAGAAGTCCTCCTTCATAATCTTCATCTACACGAACGTCAAGGGATTCCAGGGAAGTGAATTCACTCATGATTTTTTCTATATTTATCTCAGAGTTATCTTGAGAAAAATATAAGCTTAAAACATTGGAAAAATTAACGCCTGAAAGTCCTAAAATCTTCTCAGGATGAGGAAGAATCCTACTTAAATCACCGGCATAGATAGCATGTTCGGCATAATATTTCAAATTGTTCAGATTTTTCAAATCCTGCTTATAGTTCGTATTATCATAGCTGAAGCTTATATTTTCACCTAAATTAAGGCTAACCAAGCCCGTAAAAGCCTGAAGGCTGGATTCGTCGATGGAGTCTGTAGAGGGGAGGGAAATGGTCTTTTTTTCTAAAGCATTTCCTGCTTCATCTACGCTGTCAGCATAAGAAAATACCCATTGTTCAGCGGTATTGTCACTTTTTCCCGATTTTTTTTGGATATCCAAATATTGAATGGAGGCATAGTCCTCAGGAGTCAGTTCCGAGACGGGCTTATTGAAGGCCTGTTCCACAAAGCTGATTACAGTGCTGTCCTCCGGCGTAGTGCAGTAGCTTGGACTTGCTGCAATGGAGGTGGAGGAGTCGGAGCTTTTATAGAAAAGTCGACTCAGGGAAAGGAAGATAATAATACTTGGCAAAAAAAGAACTGCAAGAAGAATCCCTAACAGATATTTTGGGGATTCCTTTTTTGGGGGAGCTGTATAGGGCGTATTATAGTTTACCTTGTCAATATGGATGTTTTGTGTGATATCCGGCTTGTAAGGTTCCAGGTAAATCTTGGTATTACAAAATTTACAGCTCACAAAGCCTTCCTTCATTCCCTCCGGAATATCCAATGTGCCGTTACAATTAGGGCATACGATTTTTGTAAGTTTCATAAAAGCTCCTGATTTTATTTTTTAATTTTCTCTATCAATTTACAATATTTAATGTGGAGATTCAAGGGGATAGAAAAGGATTTTTCTTATCCAAATGGAGCATTTTATGTATTTTCAGACTCAATTTCTGATGCTATACAATCTATTTTAAATGGCGATAAAAAAGCACATTGAATATGATATAGCCGGCGATAAAAAAATAAGCACATGGATTATCGATAATGTCGGTGATAATCCATGTACTTATGGAGACTTGATGATAAAGAATTGAAAAAAATTATTTCTATATCTTTTAACAGCTTCCCTTTTTCTTCTTACCTAAGGCATCTGCCGCAATCATAGCATCATAAAGCTCTGTTTCCGTCACATCTCCTGCCAGGTTATGGATGGTTTCTCCGGGAACACAGGCATTTTTGGCAATGGTGTGGAGATCTGCATCGGAAAAATCACCAAGTTCCGCCAAGGTGATGGGAAGTCCTACGGCAACGCAGAAATCTTGAACCTCGTCAAATTCCTCTTTCTTTACTCCTTCAAGACAAAGCTGTACCAGAGTACCGAAGGCTACACAGTTTCCGTGGGGAGCACTGTGACCGCCTAAAGAAGTAAGACCGTTGTAGAAGGAATGGGCTGCGGCAACATTGACATTGTCAGCTCCTACACCGGAGAGATAAACACAGGCTTCAATGATGTTTTCCAAAGCCTTGGTGACTACATGATTTTCACAGGCAAGAAGAGCGGCCTCCCCATATTTCTTCAGATTCTCGTAGCAGTACTTGGCAAGCACCATTCCTGCTCCGGGAATTCCTGCATTTTCCAAACTGGGAGACTCGGTACGAAGAGAAGCTCTTCCTTCGAAATAGGTTCCCAACGCATCTCCCATACCGGCAATTAAGAAGCGTACCGGTGCATTGGCGATAACGGTGCTGTCTACCAGAACACAGTCCGGATTGGTGGGATAGAAGAGGTACTCCTTGAAGGATCCGTCGTCGTGGTAAATAACGGAAAGACCGGTACAGGGCGCATCGGTGGCTACAACGGTAGGGATAATGACAATATGCTTCTTCTCATAAAAGGCTGTTGCCTTCGCTGTATCCACGGCGGAACCGCCACCAACACCAACTACGGTATCAATGCTCTGTTCCTCTACGATTTTCCGCATTCTGGCAATTTCCGATTCACTGGAAATGCCTCCGAAGATTTCATAATGACGAACTTTATCCGTTCCTTCGAAGCTTTTTTCTAATTTGTCATGGCAGGCTTCATAGGCACTATGAGAGCAGACAAAGAGGTAATTCTTTCCCATATACTCTGTTTCCTTACAGAAGGAAAGCAAAGCGTCTCTACCCTGAACATATTTCAACGGATTTCTCATTTCTCTAAGTTTTTTCATTTTGAACCTCCTTGGCATCTTTCAAGTAATTTCTTTTCTAGACTCTTTGTACAACTTAGTCCATAGCTTTTTGAACAGCTTTTAGGGAAAAGTGTTCTGAAAAGGAATGGTTATTTATTTAACAATCTTATTGTAGCACGGAAGAGGAAAAACAGAAGGAGAAAATGTATATTTGTCTAATATAGAAGAGTTATTGCTTTCTTCTATGAGGGGATAGAATAATATCTGCTAAAATCTTTCATTAAACAGTATTCTTTTCTTTCAAAATGATGGAGAATCAAGAATAGAGTAAAGATTTTGTCAGTTGATAAAGAAATAAAGCTAATCCTTTACAAAAAGCTATTTTCCTCGTACAATAAGACTGTTTTAGGGCTTGTACCGGTTTCGACGGGGATGATGCAGCTTTAGAAGCTATCCGAAAGAAGTCGCGTTAAACTTCAAACTTAAATTTAAACGCTAACGATAGTTACGCATTAGCAGCCTAAGCGCTGCTGGCCAGCCTTCCTGCACTCACACGGGAAGATCCTGACCTCATTTTTGTGAGAAACGACTGTTGCGGTTCCTCCCGCAACCGGGCGTATTTAGAGGATACCGGCTGGGACAAGACGTGCGCATCTTATCCTAGTGGGGAATCTTGAAGCGTACTATGATAGTAGAAGGAGAGGGAATTCGTTTTCGGACATGGGTTCGACTCCCATCAGGTCCATCCTAAACATAGGGAGGAAATCTTCTCAGATTTCCGTCCCTCTTTTCTTATCAGGGCTTCCCCTGAATCAAACTTCCCAGCTTATTCATTTTAATAAAGTAATTCTATATTATTTTTCATTTTTTCCATCAAAGGAGTATTTATGCCAAGAAAAAAATCCACGGAGATTCAAGAAGAACTGCTGCAGATTGCGACAGAGGAGAGCAAAGCCGGCACAAAACCGCGTAAAGTCTCTGCAAAAAAGAAAGATGCATCCTTATCAGCGGATAGGGAGACGGAGCTGCAATCCGTTGAGAAAAAAACAAGAAGCAGGAAAAAATCCCCTTTGGAGGATGAGTCTGTCACAGAAGAGACGGCGACAGTGAAGGAAGATCAGGCCGCAGTGAAGGCGGAAAAGGGGAGAGTAAAAAAAGAGAAGACTGTAGCGAATAAAGAGAAGACAGAAGCGAATAAAGAGAAGGCAGAAGCAAAGAAAACTGAAACAGCGAAAATTGAAGCAACGAAAGTGGAAGAAATTGTTTCTAATGAGACTTATGAAGAAGGCTCCCAAAACACTGATGGCAGAGAAGAGTCTTTTGACACTTCTTCCCGGGACAATGTGCCCAGAGAAGAAGTTCGTAGAGAAGGTCCCAGAGACACGGATGCCAAGGAAGCCCATGGAATCCTGGAGGTTATGGCAGATGGCTATGGCTTTATTCGTTCCGAAAACTTTATGCCGGGAGAGCAGGATGTCTATGTGAATTCTCTGATGATTCGTCGTTTTCATTTGAAAACAGGGGATATGATTTACGGTTATGCCAAGTCCAGGAATCCCCAGGAAAGATACAATGCTCTTTTGTATATTGAAACGGTAAATGATTTACCGGTTTCCGCCATTTTCAGAAGACCGGATTTTGATAAGCTGACCCCCATTTTCCCTGATGAAAGAATCCATATGGAAAGAGAAGGGAAAAGAGTGCCTACCTCTTTAAGAGTGCTGGATCTCTTAGCGCCTATCGGAAAGGGACAAAGAGGAATGATTGTTTCTCCTCCCAAGGCAGGAAAAACCACTCTTTTAAAGCAGATTGCCCAGTCTATTCTAAAAAATCAGCCGGATATGACCTTGATGATTCTTCTGATTGATGAGCGTCCCGAGGAAGTGACGGACATGATGGAAGAAGTTGTGGGGGATAAGGTGCAGGTGATTTACTCCACCTTTGATGAGTTGCCGGAGCATCATAAAAGAGTGGCGGAGATGACCATTGAACGGGGAAAGCGTCTGGTAGAGCAGGGGCAGGATGTTTGTATTCTTTTGGACAGTATCACCAGATTAGCCAGAGCATACAACCTGATTGTGCCTTCCTCCGGCAAGGTCTTGTCCGGCGGTATGGATTCCGCGGCTCTCCATATGCCCAAGCGTTTCTTCGGTGCTGCCAGAAATATCCGAGAGGGAGGCAGCTTAACGATTTTAGCTACCGCATTGGTAGATACAGGCTCCCGCATGGATGATGTCATCTATGAGGAGTTTAAGGGTACGGGAAATATGGAGCTGGTGTTGAATAGGGAACTTCAGGAAAGAAGAATTTTCCCGGCTATAGACATTTTAAAATCCGGAACCAGAAGGGATGATTTATTGCTTAGCCCGCTGGAGAAGGATGCAGCGGATCTTATCCATAGAGAGCTTGCTTCGGAAAAGAAAACCGTTGTGGAGGAGACTTTGAGTCTTTTTGACCGTACCGTAAACAATATCAGTCTTTGCGAAACCCTGGTTCGGGGGAAGACCTTGCAAAGCAGCGGCCGAATCGGCGGGGAAAAAGCAGTCATAAAAATAAATAAAAATAATTTGTAACCTTTTTGAGATTTCCTCTGTCTTTCCAAATGTCGGAAGAATTCGCTTCCGAAACATTGATAAAGATGGAGGAATTACTATGAAAAAGACCGGAATTGTTGTATTAGCTTTAATGATGAGTATTGGACTGATGGCTTGTGGAGGAAAAGAGACAAAGCAGTCTGAAGGCGCTAAGACAGAGTCTTCCGCAGCACAGGAAAGTGCGAAGGCAGGAGCAGAGAAAGCAAAGGATGCCAAGGAAATCAAAGGAAGCATTTTGGAAGTTAAGGACTTTATGTTCTCTATTAAAACCGATGATGGCAAGGAGTATGCTCTGAACTTTGATAAGGCTCCGGAAGGGCTTAGTGAGGTAAAAGAGGGAGATGAGGTTACCGTAGAGTACACCGGAGAATTATCCGAAGTGGATTCCTTTACCGGAACCATCCTATCTGTAAAGAAGGCCTAATAGAAAATTCACAAAGAAATCAATATTTTGCCTTATCCTTTCTAAGTCCCATAAAAAGCTAAAGGAGAACTATGGAAGAGCAAGAAATTATAGACTTATTATGGCAAAGAAAGGAAGAGGGCTTGACAGCCCTGCAGGAGAATTTTAAAGCTTACTGCGGAAAGATTGCTTCTCAGGTGCTGTCCCAAAGAGAGGATGTGGAGGAGTGTCTCAATGATACCTGGCTGAAGGCCTGGCAGGCCATTCCTCCGGAACGCCCTCAGTTTCTCAGAGCTTATCTGGGAAAAATTGTAAAGAATACTTCTATTAATAAACTAAAAATGTTGAAGGCTAAAAAGCGTTTTTCCGAGGGCTTTACGGAAAGCGTAGAAGAGCTTGGAGAAGATTTGCATTTTTCATCGGACAATGTGGAAGAACATGTGAATCAACAGGCTTTGGTGGATGCCTTAAATCAGTTTTTGGAAAAGCAAAAGAAGGAAACGAGAGTTTTCTTTGTAAGAAGATATTTTTATCATGATGAGATACAGGAAATAGCAAAAGCCTTTCAAGTTACGGAAAGCAAGGTGAAAGTAAGCCTTCACCGTACCAGACAAGCTTTGGCAAAGTATTTAAAAGACGAGGGAATCGCATGAAAGACTGGGATTTTGTAGAAGCCTTTTCTCAAATCGATGAGCGCTTCATAGAGGAAGCGGAAGATGAGAGAACAAGGAAAAAAATAAAAAAATTTCCTATTCGATATTTTTCTTCTGCAATTGCGGCTTGCTTTTGTCTGCTTTTGTTACTGCCTAATCTATCGAAAGAAACTGCCTATGCTTTGCAAAGCATACCGGGAATCGGCTCTTATTTTCAGCTGATTACTTTCCGGAAATATTCCTTCGAGGACGGAAATCATAAGGCAGAGGTGGTAGTGCCGAAGCTGGAACAGGGAAGCGAAGAAAGCGAGATTAAGAATAGCGAAGAGGCAAACGCTTCTAAGGGTAAGGAAGCCGGAAGTGTTGCTTCCAAGGAATCGGAAAAGGCTAATTCCGCTCAGGCTATTAATTTTGATATAGAGAAGAAAACCGACGAACTGATTGCCTCTTTTAAGCAGGAAATTCAAAGCAGTGAATATAAGAATTTGTCCGTTTCCTCTCAAGTGATTTTGGATTCCGAGGATTATTATGTCTTGGCTCTGAGCGCTTTGCAACAGGAGGGAGACAGCTTTACCCAGAACCATTATTATACTATGGATAAGCATAGCGGAAAACTTTTGCAGCTTTCCGATTTGTTCCCGGTAGGAACGGATTATCAGAAGCTTCTGTCCGAGGAAGTGGTTTCCCAGATGAAGGCTCATAATCAGAAGGGAGACTTTCCCTACTTTATCCAAGACGGAGAGGATGATGAAGGCTTTATTGAGGTGAAGAAGGATCAAAGCTTCTATATTAATGGAGAAGGAAAGCTGGTTTTGGTTTTCCCTCAGGGGGAAGTGGCTCCTATGTCTCAGGGAGAACAGCAATTTGTTATGCCGGACAGAATTTGGAAGGCTTAAGGGAAAATACTGTGTTTTCTTTCTATACTTTATGCTAAAATAGAGCAGTATATATTTTAGGATGGGAAATGTAAGGAGCATCCCGTCGGAGCTTGTGATTTTAGGGAAGAATATGAATTTTACACGGTACAATATAGAGAATCGCATAGATGAAATGAAGAGCAAAAGAGCTCGTATTTGGCATAGACTCACGGGGATTATTAAGAGTCTATGCCTATTTCTCTTGCTGGCAAGTCTTTTCCTGGGAGCCTCATTTTCCTATGGCTTGTTCCGGGGAATCCTGGATTCCGCACCGGATATTCATAAGATCCACGTAGGACCTACAGAATATGCTACCAAGATTTACGATAAAAAGGGAAATCTTATGTCCACCTTGGTTACGGAAGGCTCTAACCGAGAAAGAGTGAGCTATGAGGAGCTTCCCAAGGATCTAATCAATGCCTTTGTAGCCATAGAAGATGAGCGATTTTGGAGCCATAACGGTATCGATTTTCGTTCCATTATGCGTGCTATCAAGGGTGTGGTTTCCGATGACAGTTCTGCCGGCGGAGGCTCTACCATCACTCAGCAGCTTCTGAAAAACAATGTTTTCGGCGGAGGCTTGCATGAAGGAAAGTTTGAGCGTTATGTTCGAAAGTTTCAGGAGCAGTATTTGGCCCTGGAGCTGGAAGATCAGAGTAATTTAAGCAAGAAAGAAGTGAAGAAGAGTATTCTGACGGAGTATTTGAATACTATTAATCTGGGCGCCAATACCTTAGGGGTAAAGGTAGCCGCAAGAAGATATTTCAATAAAGAAGTTACGGAGCTTAACCTTTCGGAATGTACAGTTATTGCAGCGATTACCAAGAATCCTTCCGGCTTGAATCCCATTACCCATCCTGATAAGAATGCAATCCGTAGAGCACAGGTTTTAAAAAATATGTTAAAGCAGGGCTATATTGATGATGCCCGCTACCAGGAGGCTTTGCAGGATCCGGTTTATGAAAGAATCCAGAATGTGAATTCCGTGAGCCAAGGAGACGATAAGCCCTATTCCTATTATACCGATGAGCTGACGGAACAGGTGGTGGACAGCCTTATGGAACGGCTGAATTACAGTAAGGAAGACGCTACCAAGCTGCTTTATTCCGGCGGCTTACGGATTTATGCCAACCAGGATCCGGATTTACAGGCTGTTGTGGATGAGGAAATTAATAATCCGGACAACTATGATACGGCGAAATATTCCATTACCTGGCGATTAACCATCCAGCATGAGGATGGCAGCATTGTTAACTACGGCGAAAAGGATTTAGAGAAATACTTAAAAGAAGGTAGAGGACTGGACTTTAACGGTTTGTTCAGTTCCAAGGATCAGGCCAACAAGCGAGTTGAGGAATTTAAGAATAAGGTTGTGGTGGATTCGGATAAGATTTTGGGAGAAAGTATTGACTATGTTTTACAGCCTCAGGCATCCTTTGTCTTAATGGATCCTTCCTCAGGAGAGGTTCTGGCTTTAACAGGAGGTCGAGGAGAGAAGAAGCAGAGTAAGACATTAAATAGAGCCTCTAATGTGCTTAGACAGCCCGGTTCCACCTTTAAGATTCTTTCCTCCTTTGCGCCTGCTATCGATCTATACGGCGCTACATTGGCATCTACCTACTATGATTCCGAGTATACGGTTGGAAAGAAAACCTTTAAAAACTGGTATTCCGGAGGTTACCTTGGGTTTCAGAGCATCAGAGACGGTATCGTTTATTCCTTGAATATCGTGGCAGTTCGTTGCCTTATGGATACGGTAAAGGTGGAAAACGGATTTCGCTATGCGGAATCCCTGGGCATTACCTCCCTTGTACCGGAGGATGCCAATCCTGCCTTAGCACTGGGCGGTCTGACCAGAGGTGTTTCCAATTTGGAAATGACGCAAGCCTTCTCTGTGATTGCCAATAAGGGACGGTTTCAGAAGGCTAAGTTCTTCTCCAAGATTGAAGACCAAAATGGAAAGGTGATTATTGATACCACTGAGGATGAGCCGGAGCAGGTGATGAAGTCCAGTACAGCATATCTCTTAACGGATGCCATGCGGGAGTCCATGGAAAGCAATCGAGCCTTTTCTTCCAGTGTTCGGGTAAGCTCCACTTCCACCAGAGCTCATTTTGACGGTATGAGTCAGGCGGGAAAGTCCGGAACCACCAGTAACAACAGAGATATCTGGTTTATCGGTTTTACTCCCTATTATGTAGGAGGAATCTGGGCGGGCTGCGATGATAATCAGGTATTAAAGGATAGTAATTCCGGGGAATATAACGGCGGTACCGGTTTCCACAAGGATATCTGGCGGAAAATCATGACAAGAATTCATGAAGGAAAGACGGATCCGGGCTTCCAGAGACCGGAGGACATTGTGGAGGAGCAGGTTTGCAGAAAATCCGGTAAGCTTCCCATTTCCGGTTGCTTTGCGGATTATCGCGGTAGTGCAGTGATTACAGAGCTCTTTGCTAAAGGTACGGTTCCCACTGACAAATGTACCTATCATACCTCCTGGGGCGCTATGCTGGTGCCTGAGGATTTACGGGATTTGGATACGGATGATCGTTATTTCCGTTATAAGGTAAAGGAAAAATCCTCGGATGAGGATGAACCTTCCGGAGATGAGGTGATTATTTCCGAACAGGGTCCCTCCTCCAAGAAAAAGACGAAGGAAGAGAAGCCTAAGGAAGAAAAGCAAAAACGAGAAGATTAAGAATAGAAAGGAAAAGAAGCATGAAATTTATCCAAGATCGTTTTACCTCCTTGCTGGAAGTGAAAAAATCAAAATTTTATGCTTCTTTATTTCCGCTTCAAAATCTTGAGGATGTAGCTCTTTGTTTACAGGAATGTAAAAGGAATTATCCCGAGGCAAGACACCATTGCTATGCTTATATTTTTCTGGAAGAACGGGAAGGTTTTTTACAGGAGCAGAAAAAGCAAAGCGATGACGGAGAGCCGGCGAAAACCGCCGGAGCTCCTATTCTGCAAAGGTTGGAAAGAAAAGAACTGAAAAATGTTCTCTGCGTGGTAAGCCGTATTTTCGGAGGAACCTTGTTGGGAACAGGGGGCTTATCCAGAGCCTATGGAGATGCGGCAGAGCAGGTGCTTGCGGAAGCGCAGCTTTTGGAACGAAAAGAGGGGAAAGAAATCCGGTTAAGTATTCCCTACACACTACTGGGGAGATTGGAATATGATTTTCAGGAAATGGGGATTCGGATTTTGGAGAAAAGCTACACGGATAGAGTAGAGCTCTTCCTGCAAATGGAAGAGGAGCAGTATCTGTCCTTGGAAAAGCACATTGGGGAGTATGGACAAGAGGTGGTTTTCCTTGCAATCAAAAATAGCCGGTGGTATACTTCCTAAGTTAATGAACTGTAGATAAAAATGAATCATTTAAAGAGGCTTTTAAGTTTCTTTAAGGGGAAAGAGAAGTAAATGTTAAAGAATAGAGAAGATGTACGTAATGTTGCCATTATTGCCCATGTTGACCATGGTAAGACGACTTTGGTGGATGAGCTTTTAAAGCAGTCCGGTGTTTTCCGTGACAATCAGGAGGTTGGTGTAAGAGTGATGGATTCCAACCCCATCGAGCGGGAACGAGGCATTACGATTCTGGCAAAAAACACCGCGGTAAGCTATGGAGATACCAAGATCAATATTGTAGATACTCCGGGACACGCAGATTTCGGCGGTGAGGTAGAGCGTATTTTGAAAATGGTGGACGGTGCTATCTTATTGGTGGATGCCTTTGAAGGTCCCATGCCCCAGACCAGATTCGTTTTACAAAGAGCTTTGGATCTTCGTCTTCCTGTTCTTGTGGTAGTGAATAAGATTGATAAGCCTCAGGCTCGTCCCAATGATGTGGTGGATGAAGTACTGGAATTGATGCTGGATTTAAATGCTTCCGATGAACAGCTGGATTGTCCTTTCCTTTTTGCTTCTTCCAAAAACGGTTATGCAAAGCTTAAGCTGGAAGATCCGGATGTGGATATGAAGCCTTTGTTTGAAACCATTGTAGACTTTATTCCGGCCCCGAAGGGAGATCCGGATGCGGAAACCCAGTTCCTGGTTTCTACTATTGACTACAACGAATTCGTGGGAAGAATCGGAATCGGTAAGGTGGAGAACGGCAAGATTAAGGTGAATCAGGAAGCCTTGGTTGTGAACCACCATAATCCGGACAAGAGAAAAAAGGTACGTATCACCAAACTCTATGCCTTTGACGGTTTAAAGAGAGTGGATGTGGAGGAAGCTTCCTTTGGAGATATCGTTGCGGTTTCCGGTATTGAAGACCTGCATGTGGGTGATACCATTTGTACAGAGAAGAATCCGGAGCCATTGCCCTTCCAGAAGATTTCCGAGCCGACTATTTCCATGGATTTCATGGTTAATGATTCACCATTAGCAGGAACGGAAGGAAAGTTTGTTACCTCAAGACATATCCGTGATCGTCTTTTCAGAGAACTGAATACGGACGTTTCCTTAAGAGTAGAGGAGACGGAATCCGCAGATTGCTTTAAGGTTTCCGCCCGTGGAGAGCTTCACCTTTCCGTACTGGTAGAGACCATGCGTAGAGAGGGCTTTGAGTTTGCGGTTTCCAAGGCAGAGGTTATTTATAAGGAAAATGAGCAGGGCGTAAAGCTGGAGCCTATGGAGATTGCTTATATCGATGTGCCGGAGGATGCTACCGGCTCTGTAATCCAGAAGCTTACCCAGAGAAAGGGTACCTTAAACGGCATGAGCCCTTTGGCTTCCGGCTATACCCGTTTGGAGTTTGAAATTCCGTCCAGAGGTTTAATCGGTTACAGAGGAGAGTTCCTTACCGATACCAAGGGTAACGGTATTTTGAATACAGAGTTTGAGGGCTACGGTGAATATCGTGGGGATTTGAACTATCGTCATCAGGGCTCCCTTATTGCTTTCGAGCAGGGAGAGGCGGTTACCTACGGCTTATTCCAGGCACAGAACCGTGGAACCCTCTTTATCGGCCCGGGAGAGAAGGTTTACAGCGGTATGGTTATCGGACAGAGTCCGAAGTCAGAGGATATCGAGTTAAATGTTTGTAAGACCAAGCATTTAAGTAATACCAGAACCTCCAGCTCCGATGAGGCATTGAAGCTGGTACCGAAGAAGATTATGTCTTTGGAGCAGTGTATTGATTTTATCGATACGGATGAGCTTTTGGAGGTTACTCCGGAAAATCTTCGTATTCGTAAGAAGATTCTGGATCCCACTGCTAGAAAGAGAGCCGGATTTAACAGAAAATAATAAGAAAGGTTGAGTGAGACTATGGCATTATTTAAAGGAGCTGGCGTTGCTTTGATTACCCCCTTTCATGAGGATGGAAGCGTAAATTATGAGAAGCTGACGGAGATTTTGGAAGAACAGATTGCGGAAGGTACGGATGCCATTGTAGCAGTAGGAACCACGGGAGAGGCTGCAACCCTTACGGAGGATGAGCATATTGAAGTGGTTGCCCATACCGTGAAGGTAGTAAATCACCGTATTCCCGTTATTGCAGGTACAGGCTCCAACTGTACGGCAACCGCCATTGACCTTTCTCAAAGAGCAGAGAAGGCCGGGGCTGACGGACTGCTTTTGGTGACGCCTTATTATAATAAGGCAACCCAGAAGGGCTTATATACCCACTACAAGGCTATTGCGGATGCGGTTTCCATTCCCTGTATTCTGTACAATGTACCGGGCAGAACCGGTATGAAGATTGAGCCGAAGACCATGGCAGATCTTTACTATAATGTAAAAAATATTGTAGGCGTAAAGGAAGCTACCGGAGATGTAGGAGGCACTGCAGAGCTGATGCGTTTAGTGGATGAAGATTTCTTACTCTATTCAGGAGAGGATGGAATCATTGTTCCCTTACTTTCCATCGGAGGTTCCGGCGTTATTTCCGTGTTGTCCAATGTGGCACCGAGACAGACAGCGGATATTTGCAAGAAGTGGTTTGCCGGAGATGTGAAGGGGGCTTGGGAAGAGCAGAAGAGAGCACTTCCTTTGATTCATAGCCTCTTTATGGAAGTGAACCCCATTCCGGTAAAGGCAGGAATGAATTTACAGGGGAAGGCTGTGGGAGGAATGCGTCTTCCGTTGACAGAGATGGAAGAAGCACATCAAGAGGTATTAAAGGAAGAAATGCGCCGCTACGGGATTTTATCCTAATAGAGAAGAGGGGGCTGTGAAGAAAAGAAAATAAATGCAGGATAAACTGTTTCTTATTTTCTTCTTTTCCGCCCCTCTTTTTTTCTGCGGAAAAATGAAATAGAATAAACAAGAAAAAGTAGAGTGGTTTTCCGGAGCTGAAGGAGGAAAAAGATGAGGGTATTATTACATGGTGCGAAGGGCGTGATGGGACAAAATGTGCAGGAGGTAGCAAAGAAGACGGAGGGAATGGAGATTGTAGCCGGTCTGGATTCTCATACGGATTTGAAGCACTCCGGATTTCCGGTTTATGGAAGCGGAGCGGAAGTGAAAGAAGATTTTGACTGTATTATTGATTTCTCCGTAAAAGAGGCTGTGGATGCTCTTCTGGATTTTGCAGTGGAGAAAAAAAAGCCTCTTGTGCTTTGCACCACAGGTTTAAATGAAGCACAGGAAAAGAAGCTTCAGGAGGCTTCCAAACAGATTCCCATTCTTCGTTCCGGTAATATGTCTTTGGGCATTAATCTTTTACAGGAGCTCTTACGGATTGCCGCGAAAAAGCTTTATGAAAATGACTTTGATATCGAAATTATGGAAGCGCATCATCGTAGAAAAAAGGATGCCCCCAGCGGAACAGCATTGATGCTGGAAAAGGCTGTGGAAGAGGGTATCGGAGAAGCACTGGTAAAGGTTTATGACCGTTCCGGAAGAGATACAGCAAGAGAGAAGAGAGAAATCGGTATGTCTTCTCTTCGGGGAGGAACCATTCCCGGAATCCACGAAGTAATTTTTGCCGGTGAAGATGAGGTCATTAGCTTAAATCATACCGCCTATAGTCGGAAAATCTTTGCAAAGGGAGCTATTACCGCTGCCTTTTTCCTGGAAAAGCAGGAGCCGGGAAGCTATAGTATGGCGGATGTTTTGAAATAATAAGGGGGGGGAATCATGAGTCATCAAAGCTACGAAAGCCCATTGTCCGGTCGTTATGCTTCCAAAGAGATGCAGGAAATCTTTTCTTCCGATTTTAAATTTAAAACCTGGAGAAAGCTGTGGATCGCTCTGGCGGTAAGTGAAAAGGAACTGGGGCTCCCCATTACTGAAGAGCAGATTCAGGAATTAA
>NZ_DBHIGR010000007.1:0-28839 GCF_057249185.1 Oribacterium sp. | reverse complement strand
TTGAAGAATACTGTTAATCAGTACTTGAAGTACACGGAACTGCATCAAAGGAAGAAGAGGGCTTCCGGTGCTGAGGGTCAGTAAGTAGCTGTTGATGACTAAGCTGCAAAGCAACTGGCTGATTAAGATCGCAAGGAGAATACGATATTGGCTTCGATTTTTCTCCAAACAAAGGCTATATATCACTGCAGTTAATCCTACAGATAGAGTGTAGCCCGGCATATAAGGGAAGGGGGAAAATAAAAAGCACCCCAAGATATCGGAAACACAGGCAATTAAAACAGCCGGAACCATTCCCAGATACATAGAGGCAAAGACAATGGGGACAAAGCCGAAACCGATACGGAAATTCCATGCCTGTACCGACAGAAATCGGGTCAAAATAATCTGAATGGCAACCAGCATAGAAAAGGTGACAAGATTTTTGACATTCAACACGTTCTTATTCATAGACCGCTCCTTTCGTGCGCTGTAAAGAAGCTGTCTTGCTTCCTGGCAGCGGGATGCGAAAATAAAACTGGGAACCGATTCGGCTCTTCGTCTCGACACCAACTCCCTGTGTGTCGGGCACTAACCACTTTATTCTCTACTCTGCAAAAAGTTCTAAGGGCATAGTAATGCCTATTCCGCTTTTTGTAAAGGATAATTCCTCTAAAATCCTGCATTTTCAACAGGAATTTTAAGAAAATTATTGGAAGAAAATCCCATTTCAAAATTTATTTTATTTTTTCTGTTTTTTTTTTTAGAAAGGAAGAAAAGATGGCACGGTTTTTCTTGTCAAAAAAGAAATAGGGGACTACACTGTAGTAGTTTTTGTGGGAGGAGGGTTCGATGAAATTAATCCGACAGGTGACATGGATCATCTTTTTTACTTTCTTAGGAGAAATGTGTAATAAACTTTTGCCTTTGCCGGTTCCGGCCGGGGTCTATGGCTTGATTTTTATGCTGATTTTCCTGATGCAGGGAATTATTCCCTTGAATGCGGTGGAGCAGGCGGGCAACTTTATGCTGGAAACCATGAGTATTATGTTTTTGCCGGCTGCAGTTGGAATTATGACCGTAACAAAATTATTGATGCCGGTTTTAGTACCATACCTTGTAATTATCGTCTTATCCACGATTATTGTTATGGCGGTTACCGGCTTGGTAAGCCAGAGAATCTTAAAAGTAACAGAGACCAGAGAAGATAAAATCAAGGAAATGCGCTCTATGGAATCTGCACTGGAAAAGAAAGAGAAAATCCAGGAAGAAATTCGAGAGATACAGTTGGAAGATTTAGAGCATAGCTTAAAGGGCTTGGAGGAGGAATAATGAAAGAAATTTTAATGAGTTCAGAACACTTCGGTTTTGGCTTAAGTATATTTATTTACCTTCTGGCAATACAAATCAAGCTTCGCTTAAAGTGGGACTTTTTAAATCCCTTGCTTGTCTCAACTATCATTATTGTGGGAATCCTTCTGGTTACGGAAATTCCCTATGCCAAGTATAAACAGGGTGCGGGGCTTTTGAGTTATTTTTTAACACCGGCTACAGTCTGTTTGGCCATTCCCCTTTATAAGCAATGGTCCTTACTGAAAAATAATTTTAAAGCCGTATTTTTGGGGATTTTTGCGGGGACTTTGAGCTCTATCGGCAGCATATTACTGCTTGGTATTTTATTTCATCTGCCCAATGAACATATCTCCACCTTATTGCCAAAATCCATTACCACGGCCATCGGTATGGGAATTTCGGAAGAAACCGGAGGATATGTAACCTTAACTGTAGCAGCCATTGTTTTAACGGGTATTTTGGGAAGTATTCTTGCAGATCTTGTTTTTCGTATTTTCCCCATTCATCATCCCATTGCCAAAGGTCTTGCTTTAGGAACCAGCGCCCATGCCATCGGTACGGCTAAAGCACTGGAGCTTGGGGAAGTGGAGGGAGCGATGTCCTCTCTGGCTATCGTCGTTGCCGGAATTCTTACGGTAATTTTGGTTCCTATAGTCAATAATGTGGCCTTTGGCTAGGACATAAAAAAGAGTAAGTCTTCCGTGCCGGGATTGTAAGAAAAATGTCCAAGCTTTTTCCCGGAAGCTTTGCTAAAATGGGGCAGAGAAATGAAATTTTAGGAGGAGCAATGAAGAAGAAAAGACTGATACTTTCCCTTGCTTTGAGTCTGTCCCTATTGGCCTATTCAGGCTTTAGTTTTGCGGACGGTCCGGAGTTGGATGACCATACCACGGTGAACAGCGGTCCCGGCGTAGCTTTGGGAAAGAATGAAAATACCGTTTCCGTGGCAGATTCCTATTTGCAGGTATACTCCGGTGTGCTTTCCGGAGAGAATGTTCCTTTGCTGAGTGACTACGGCTTTTCCGGCCATGGGGTGTATGGCTATAACGAGATGTCTGCGGATTTGTTTAAGCTAAAGGAAGCCTATCCCTCTTTACAGCTTTCTTCCTTAGGAAAAACCGTGGATGGAAGAGAACTGTACTGCGGTATTGTAGGAAATCCCAATGCTCCCAAAAAGGTCTTGGTGCATGCCAGTATCCATGCCAGAGAATATATTGTGACCAAGGTGGCTATGAGACAGATGGCCAGTCTTTTGGAAATGGAAAAAAATGACCAAAAGTACGGAGGGAAATCCACAAAGGCTTTGCTGCAAAACTGTGCGGTATACTTTGTTCCCATGGTAGACCCGGATGGGGTTGCTTTGGTACAGAACGGCTTGGCGGGTATAGGATCTGAGGAAGTAAGAAATACTATTCAAAGTATTGCGGCTAAAGAAAATCCTACAGACTTGAACAGCTATTTCCGCTTATGGAAGAGTAATGCCAGAGGCGTAAACCTGAATAAAAACTTTGATGCCAACTGGTCCATCACTGTGGATAAAAAGGGCTATCCGGCAAAGGATGAGTATAAAGGCTCTGCGGCAGAGTCTGAAATAGAATCCAAGGCTTTAGCGGATTTATTGAGAAAGGAAAAGTTTACTTCCACCATCAGCTACCATACTCAGGGAGAGGTAATCTACTGGTACTTTGGAGAAGGAGAATATGTTCCCAAAGCCAGAAGACTGGCGGAGATCGTACACAAGAATTCCTCTTACCCGGTAATAGACTATTATGCACCGCAACATGCGGGAGGCTTTAAGGACTTCGCGGAACAAAAATACCAGATTCCTTCTTTAACCATCGAATGCGGAAAGGGTGTCAGTCCTGTACCGGAAGAACAGATTGATAAGATATGGGATGGACAGAAGGGAATTCTTCCGGATCTTCTTTATGATTACATGGGCTAAGATGCAATAGAATATCGAAAAAACTATTTTTGGGGTACGGATTGGAACCGGAAAGCTTAAGCTTCCTTTTCCAAGCGGTACCCCTGTTTTAGCTTTTTCTTGTGAAACATCTTTTCCTTATGCTATAATAGGCAAATTAAAATAATGATTAAATTTAGGAGGAAAAAATGGGGACAGAAGAGATGCTTGGAAAAGAGAATGAGCTTGAGTCCAAGAATTTTATAGAGAATTTCATCGATGAAGATTTGCGGGAGGGAAAGGTTAAGGAAATCAAAACCCGTTTTCCACCGGAGCCCAACGGTTACCTCCATATCGGACACGCCAAGTCGATTTTATTAAATTACGGCATTGCCAAGGAATACAACGGCACCTTTAATCTTCGTTTTGACGATACCAATCCGGTAAAGGAAAAGATGGAGTTCGTGGAGAGCATCCGAAAAGACGTGGAGTGGCTGGGAGCGGATTTTGAGAACAGAATGTTTTTTGCCTCCGACTATTTTCCTATTATGTATGAAAAGGCAGTTTATCTGATTCAGAAGGGAAAGGCCTTCGTAGACGATTTAACGGCAGAGGAAATCAGAGAGTATCGTGGAGACTTTACCACTCCCGGTAAGGAGAGCCCCTATCGCAATCGTTCTATTGAGGAAAATCTTCGCCTCTTTGAGGAAATGAAGGCGGGAAAATACCAGGACGGAGAGAAGACACTGAGGGCTAAGATTGATATGGCAAGCCCCAATATCAATATGCGTGACCCGGTTATTTATCGTGTCTCTCACATGAGCCACCACAATACCGGAGATGAGTGGTGTATTTATCCCATGTACGACTTTGCCCATCCTATTGAGGATGCGGTGGAGGGCATCAGCCATTCCCTTTGTACTTTAGAATTTGAGGATCACCGTCCTCTGTATGATTGGGTAGTTCAGGAGTGTGATTTCCCCTATCCTCCAAGACAGATTGAATTTGCAAAGCTTTACCTAACCAATGTGGTTACCGGTAAGCGTTACATTAAGAAGCTGGTTGAGGACGGTGTGGTAGACGGTTGGGACGATCCTCGTCTGGTTACCATTGCCGCTTTGAGAAGAAGAGGCTATACCAAGGAAAGTCTGGCACAGTTTGTAAAGCTTTCCGGTATTTCCAAAGCCCAGTCCTCCTCTGATTATTCTCTTTTAGAGTATTGTATTCGTGAGGATTTAAAGCTGAAGAGACCGAGACTTATGGCGGTATTGGATCCCATTAAGTTGGTGATTGACAACTACGAAGGGGAAGGAGAAATGCTTTCCATCCCCAACAATCTGGAAAATGAAGCTTTAGGAGAGAGGGAAGTTCATTTCTCCGGAGAGCTTTACATTGAGAGAGAGGATTTCATGCCGGATCCTCCCAAGAAATATAAGAGATTAACCATGGAAAATGAAATTCGTCTTATGGGTGCTTATTTTATCAAGGCAGTATCCTATGAGACGGATGAAGAGGGCAATGTGACTGTAGTGCATTGCACCTATGATCCTGCCACCAAGTCCGGCTCAGGCTTTACCGAGCGTAAAGCCAAGGGAACCATTCACTGGGTGGATGCCAAGACAGCATTTTCCGCTGAGGTTCGCTTATATGAGCAGTTGATTGATGAGGAGAAGGGCAAGTTAAATGAAGATGGAAGTCTTAACTTTAACCCCAACTCCTTAACCGTGAAGCAGTGTTATTTAGAGCCTGTACTGGCGAAGGCGGAGCCTTTAGAAAGCTTCCAGTTTGTTCGTAACGGATATTTTTGTGTGGATTGCAAGGATTCTACGGAGGAAAAACCCGTATTTAACCGTATAGTTTCCTTAAAGTCCAGTTTCCAATTGAAGTAAGGAGGGATACTATGGCAAAGAAGTTTGGATCATTTGTGTTTTTTGCAGCTTTAACAGGAGCTGTAGCCGGAGTGATTTCTTATTTGTACAAATACCAGAAGTTTTCCGAGGAAGTTGATAAGGACTTTACGGACGTTGTGGATTCCGCCCAGGAGGTGAAGGCATCTGCCCAGAGATCCTATACCGTTCTCAAAAATTCCGTTACCAAGGAGGATTTAAAGGAAGCGGCTAAGGATTTGGGCTATGCGGCAAAGAATCTCGCCATCGATACAAAGAATTTAGCAGTGGATGCGGGGAAAGATGCCTATAGAGTGGTAAGAAATGCTTGGGATAAGAAGGAGAAATTATCCTTTGCCTCTGATGAGAAGGCGGTAGAGGATGAGGACATAGATGTAGAATTTTACTACGAACCCGAGAACGGCCGAGAGGCTACTGGTCATGAAGGGCATCAGACTCATTATGAGGATGATGAGCATCAGGGGCTGCTTGTAAAGGAAGAAGTGTAAAATGGAAAAGATTACAAGTTTTACCATTGACCACATTCATATACGTCCCGGAGTGTATGTTTCCAGAAAGGATTCTGTGGGGGTAGAGGTGGTGACGACCTTTGACCTTCGTTTTACCCATCCCAATGTGGAGCCTGCCATGGAAAATGCCGCAATGCATGCCATTGAACATCTGGCAGCCACTTATCTTCGGAATGAGGAGAGCTGGAAGGAAAAGGTACTGTACTTTGGCCCTATGGGCTGTAGAACCGGTTTCTACCTTCTCTTAAAGGGAGATTTGGAAAGTGTCGAGATTATTTCTCTCTTAAAAAATTGCTTTAGCTTTATTCGGGATTTCAGCGGTGAGATTCCCGGAGCGACGGAGAGAGATTGCGGGAATTTCAGGGATATGAATCTGCCTGTGGCTAAGTGGTGGAGCAGAAAGTATTTAGAGGAAGTTTTAGAGAATATTTCCTATGACAATACCCATTACCCGGAATAGGGTGTGGGAAAAGGACAAGAAGGCTTAGGGGGCTACAGCATAAACAACCGTAAGCCTTTTTGTTTTGAAAATCGTATTATTAATAGTATGCAATACATTTAAAGTATGTAAAGCATATACAGTATGTAAAGTATATACAGTATGTAAAGTATATACAGTGTATTAAGTTTGCAAAGGAGTAGTATGGGAGCAAATATAAATCATCATTATCAAGAGGTAAAGGAAAGCTATCTTTTTGCAGAAATCGCAAAGAGAATCAGAACCTGGCAGGAAAATAATCCGGAGATTAAGGACAAGTTGATTCGTATGGGTATTGGAGACGTGACTTTGCCACTTCCCAAGACTGTGGTGGATGCTCTGGCTTCCGCATCCATGGAGATGGGAAAAAGCGAGAGCTTTCACGGATATGGCCCGGAGCAGGGATATGATTTTCTTAGAGAAAAAATCTTAAATTACTATAAGAATTTTTCCGTGGATTTGGAATTGGAGGAAATCTTCATTTCCGATGGTGCAAAGTCCGATTTAGGAAATATCCTGGATCTGTTTGCACCCGGTTCTGTAGCTTTGGTTCCGGACCCTGTGTATCCGGTGTATGTGGATACCAATATTATGCTAGGAAATAAGGTGATTTTTGCCCATTCCGGAGAAGAAAACGGATTCCTGCCCATGCCGCCCAAGGGAGAAAAGGTAGACTTGATTTATCTTTGCTCTCCTAACAATCCTACCGGTGCGGTGTATGACCATGAGAGTTTAAAGGCCTGGGTCAACTATGCAAAGGAAAATGACGCGGTAATTTTCTTTGATGCAGCGTATGAGTGCTTTGTAGAGGGAAATTTACCTCACTCTATATATGAGATTCCCGGGGCGAAGGAATGTGCCATTGAGTTTTGCTCCTTCTCCAAGAAGGCGGGCTTTACCGGAACAAGATGCGGCTATACCGTTGTTCCTAAGGCCTTGATTCGCGGCGGTCAGTCTCTCCAGAAGATGTGGTTAAGAAGACAGACTACAAAGTTTAATGGGGTTTCCTACATTGTGCAAAGAGGCGCCGAGGCTGTCTTTACAGAAGCCGGTGAGAAGGAGATTCAGGGAAATATCTCTTACTATAAGGAAAATGCCAAGATTATTATGGAAATCTTGGATGCTCTTTCCATTTATTATACCGGTGGAAAGAATTCTCCTTATATCTGGCTTAAGTGCCCTAAGGGGATGAGTTCTTGGGAATTCTTTGATTTCCTTTTGGAATAGGGACAGGTTGTAGTAACTCCCGGAGCAGGTTTTGGAGATGCAGGAGAGGGATTTTTCCGTTTGACAGCCTTTTCCACCAAGGAAAAGACTAAGGAAGCCATGGAAAGAATAAAGAAATTACTGGAAGTATAATTTTTTATAGAATTTAGAATTAAAAAAAGAGTTGAAAGAAATCATATAAGGATTCCATGCAAATAGGTCTGAAACGGGGCACGCTCTCGCTAACCTCGCCACGTAGCGGATACTAAGCGAAAAACAGAAGTATTTCTGTTTTTCGCAAGTACCGACGGGCTCAGATTACCCCTATTTCAAACCTATATTGCATAGAATCCACTTATTATTTGATTTTTACAGCTCATTTTTTGTTTTCTATAACAGGCTATAAAAAACTACAATGCCCATAGTTCATTTTATTTTTATAATTTTATTGACAAGAAAAATGGGAAACTGTATATTCTAAAAATCTAATAAACATATAAACATACAGAAATGATATGTTTATATATGGAGGTTTTTTAGAGAAGAGATAAGCTGTCATTCACCTTATCTTACGTAAGAGCAGGAAAGGGGTACTATGGGTCAGGAGAAGAAGGAATTTCAAGAACGGGAAAATCACGGTCATGTGCATAGTCATGAGCATAGCCATGAGCACAGTCATGAACACAGCCATGAGAATGTTCACAATCAGGAGCACAGTCATGAACACAGTCATGAACATAACCACGAGCATAGTCATGAGCATGGACAGGGGAAGACTTTGGCCCATATCCATAGCCACAGAAACCTTATAGGCTTTGATGAGCATGGTATTCCTACCATTACCTTAAAGTCCGATCATGAGGAGGATGGGGATGATAAATCCTTTATCCGGGATTATATGAATGCGGTTTCCGCTTATCGAAAGACCTTCCCCTCCAAGCAGGATGTATTGGAGCAAACTCCGGACCCGGCAGTACGGGAATTAATCTTACGACAGGAGCAGCTTGGCTTTGATACCACCTTTGATCGTTTTGATCAACAACAGCCCCAGTGTAGCTTCGGTATGGCCGGCATTTGCTGTAAAATTTGTAATATGGGTCCCTGTAAAGTTACTTCGAAAAGTCCAAAGGGAGTTTGCGGAGCGGATGCGGATTTGATTGTAGCCAGAAACCTTCTTCGGTCTGCTGCGGCAGGTGTGGCTCAGCACGGAATGCATGGCCGCGAGGTAATCTTATCCTTAAAGTGGGCATCGGAGGGAAAGCTGGATCTTCCTATTTTAGGACAGCAAAAGATTCGGGATGTTGCAAAGGCCTTCGGCATAAAGACCAGTAGAAGAAACATTAAAAAAATAGCTTCTGAGCTTGCAGATGTTTTGCTGGAGGATATGAGCCGCACGGTTCCGAAGGAGTATGAGGTTATCAAGGCTATGGCGCCAAAGGAAAGACAGGAGTTGTGGGAGAAGCTGGATATCCTTCCTATCAGTGCCTATCATGAAGTCTTTGAAGCTTACCATAAAACCGGAGTGGGTACAGATGGAGATTGGAAGAGTGTCATGCAGCAATTCCTTCGTTGCGGTCTGGCCTTCACCTTCTCCGGTGTGGTGAGTACCGCCATTGCCACAGACGGGCTTTTCGGCGTAGGAGACCGGGTAACCTCTAAGGTAAACATCGGTGCCTTGAAGAAAGGTTATGTGAATATTGCAGTGCACGGTCATCTTCCTACCCTGGTCAGCGAAATTGTTAAAGTCGGACAGGAAGAGCGTTTCGTGGAGCTGGCAAAGAAGGCCGGAGCCAAGGGAATTCGCTTCTATGGAATCTGCTGTTCAGGACTTTCCGCAATGTATCGTTATAGCAACGTTATCCCCTTGTCCAATGCAGTTTCTGCGGAACTGGTACTGGGTACCGGCGCCTTGGATTTATGGATTGCGGATGTACAGGATGTGTTCCCGGCAATCATGGAGGTGGCAAATTGCTTTAAAACTACAGTAATTACCACCAGTGACTCTGCAAGACTTCCGGGAGCGGAACGTTATGAATACGATCACCATCATTCCAATATCGGAGAAACCAGAGCGCTGGCGGAGAAGATTGTGCTTCGAGGAATCAAGAGCTTCCAGGACAGACAGGGAATTCCGGTTTACATTCCTCCCTACGAAGTGGAGGCGGAGGTGGGCTTCTCCGTAGAATATGTGCATAAACGCTTCGGTTCCATGGAGCCTATGGCAAAGGCATTAAAGGAAGGCAGGATTCTGGGCATCGTGAATATGGTGGGATGTAACAATCCTAAGGTATTATACGAAAAATGTATTATTGACGTAGCAAATGCTTTACTCCGAAATAATATTTTAATTTTAACCAATGGATGTGCTTCCTTCCCTCTGATGAAAATGGGCTATTGCAATATTTCCGGCCAAAGACATTGCGGAGCGAATTTAAAAGAATTCTTGGGCGTGGATTTACCACCGGTATGGCATGTGGGTGAGTGTATTGATAACACCCGTTCCACCGGTATTTTTGCAGGAATTGCCGGTGTGGAAGGGAAGAAGATTCAGGAAATGCCTTATGCCTTTACTTCACCGGAGTGGAGTAATGAAAAGGGAATCGATGCAGCCTTAGGCTTCAGACTGATGGGAGTGAATTCCTACCATTGTGTAGAGGTGCAAATTCACGGATCGAAAAATGTCATCGAATTTCTAAAGGAAGGAACCAGAGAAACTCTTGGTTCCGTGATGTATGTAGATACGGATCCGGATAAGCTGGGAGAAAAGATTGTTGCGGATATTATAGAAAAGAGAAAGGCTTTAGGCTGGGTTGTTCCCAAGGAAATTGTGCATAAAGAACTCACCGGCGAAGAGCTGTTAGCTCAAATTTCTGTAAAAGTAAAAAAGGCGGAATAAAAGCTTAAAGAGAGAAATTAGAAAGGAGATAAGCTATGGCTTGTGTTGCAGTACCCATTATAGAGGGGATTATAGTAAAAACGGCTGAATGGATTCTTGTGCAAAAGGAAAGAAAAGAAGAGGCAAGAACAAAAGCTCTAAAAGGGGAAGCTGAGGGAAAAAGTTTGATGAATGGGGAAAAAAGATATTCTTCCCCATTGAAAAATCGGAATTTCCCGGAAGACGAGGCGCATTCCGCTTTAACGAATTCCGGTACTTTGGTGGGGCTAAGTCTACGGAAGAAGCTGCATCTCTTATCGAACTTTTTATTTTCCGGTTCCGTTCTTTTGGTTTTTGAACATTTTTGGCACGGTGAAATAGTGCCCTTCTTCCTCTTTTTAACAGGGGCAAGAACACCGGAGGATAGCTATACCATGTTACAGGAAATGAGTACGGTGGGTGTTTCTATGGCTCTTCTTATTACCGGAATCTGGGCAGTTTATTGTTTTGTACTGGAAAGAAAGCTACAGAAGGAAGGAGAGAAGAATGCATCTATTGCTTAGCGTTTTTGCAACAGAATGGAGCTTTTCCCGTTTTTTACGGGATAAAAACAAGGAATATGCCTATCATATTCCCTGTTTACTCTTTTTATCCGCCAGCCTGATGTGGTTTGTGGACAGTATTTTTGAATATCTGGAGAAGGGAACGGAAATATTTACTCCCAATCTGCAGGACTTGGTACAAGACGGTTTTTTGGGACTTTCCGTGATTGCTTTAGGAATCCTTATCTGGCAGGGAAAATTATTTTTGAATTATCTTCAAAAACAGAAGAGATCCGTTCCGAATTCACTTGGACAAACAGGGGCTGTAAAATAATCATAGCTTTTGCATATACGCTATTCTTTTATTTTATACCCCTTTTTTCTACTAGTGAAAAAAGTAGAGCAGGAAGAACCTGCTCTACTTTTTTTGAGAATTCAAAATAACTTTTAAAGCTTATCGAATCCAAACACCGTTGGAATCTACTCTGTATCCGTCAGGAGTAAGCTTATTCATGTAAAGAGATCCTAAAGGCTGGTTCTCTGCCGGTGCCTGAGCGAAATAGTAGGTATCAAAGTTAATCTTCTGCCATCCGGTTACCATACGTCCGTTAGCCCCGATGTAGTACCACTGGTGCTGACTTACAATCCAACCATAGATTGGTGCACCATTCTCATTGCTTACGAATGACCAAGAACCATCTCTGTTAGCTACCCAGTGTCCGTTGGATTCTGCTACTGTGGTGGTAGATCCGCCATAGCTGGAAACAGCGCCCTCTGCAGCAAGTGCAGGAATTACAGATGCAGTTGCCATGCAAGCAATTAAAGCTGCAACAAGAATATTCTTTTTCATAAATAAACCTCCAAAGCCATTTTTTTTATTCAAGCTACCTTATCATTATACCCTGTCTTGCCACATAAGCAATAAAAAATTCCTTTTATTTTTCTGATATTGTTAATATTTTCGTAATACATTGTTTCTTATATTTTTTCACAAAACTTTCACAGGCTTTTAGCACTCAGTGCTTGACTCTGCTAATAAATTCTCTTATAATAGCCATGTTGTTAAAAAAAGACCTGTGAGGAATAGGAGGATTACTATGAAGTTAGTACCGTTATTTGATAAAGTTGTGTTGGAAAAAGAAAAGATGGAAGAAACCACTAAGAGCGGAATCGTTTTACCGGGACAGGATGATAAGGAAAAACCCGGACAGGCTGTGGTTATTGCAGTAGGTCCCGGCGGTGTTGTGGACGGTAAGGAGATTTCCATGCAGGTGAAGGTAGGACAGCGCGTTCTGTTCTCCCGTTATGCAGGCTCCGAGGTAGAGCTGGATGGAAAGAAGTATACCGTTGTTAAGCAGAATGATATTTTAGCAATCGTAGAGTAAAAGAATCAGGGAATTCCAAGGAGGTATAATATGGCTAAAGAAATTAAATTTGGAGTAGAAGCAAGAAAGGCCTTAGGGGCCGGCGTAGATGCAGTGGCAAATACCGTAAAGGTTACCCTTGGACCTAAGGGTAGAAATGTAGTTTTGGACAAGTCTTATGGTTCTCCTCTTATTACTAATGACGGTGTATCCATTGCCAAGGAAATTGAGTTAAAGGATCCCTATGAGAATATGGGTGCTCAGCTGGTAAGAGAAGTAGCTTCCAAGACCAATGACGTAGCCGGAGATGGAACCACCACTGCAACTGTTTTGGCACAGGCGATTGTGATGGAGGGTATGAAGAACCTGGAGGCAGGTGCTAATCCCATCGTGCTTCGTAAGGGAATCCGCAAGGCTGTGGACGCTGCGGTAGAGAGCATTAAGAAGCAGAGCTCCAAGGTAAAGGGCAAGGATCAGATTGCCAAGGTTGCCGGCATTTCTGCAGGAGATTCCACTGTAGGAGATATGATTGCCGATGCTATGGAGAAGGTTTCCAAGGATGGCGTTATCACTGTGGAAGAGTCCAAGACTATGCTTACCGAGCTTGATCTGGTGGAAGGAATGGAGTTTGATCGCGGATATATCAGTGCTTATATGAGCACCGATATGGAGAAGATGGAAGCAAATCTGGACGATCCCTATGTATTTATTACCGATAAGAAGATTTCCAACATTCAGGATATTCTTCCTCTCTTGGAGCAGGTAGTAAAGACCGGTGCCAAGCTTTTAATCATTGCTGAGGACATCGAGGGTGAGGCTTTAACCACTCTTATCGTGAATAAGTTGAGAGGAACCTTCAATGTAGTTGCGGTAAAGGCTCCGGGATATGGAGATCGCAGAAAGGAAATGCTGAAAGATATCGCCATCTTAACCGGTGGAGAAGTGATTTCCGAAGAGCTGGGCTTAGATTTAAAGGATGCCACTATCGACCAGTGCGGTAGAGCTAAGTCTGTTAAAGTAAGCAAGGAAAAGACCACTATTGTAGAGGGACTTGGTAAGAAGAAGGAGATTCAAGATCGTATTGCCCAGATTAAAGGACAGATTGAGACCACTACCTCCGACTTTGATAAGGAAAAGCTTCAGGAGCGTCTGGCTAAGCTTTCCGGCGGTGTTGCAGTAATCCGTGTAGGTGCTGCTACAGAAACCGAGATGAAGGAGGCTAAGCTTCGTATGGAGGATGCTTTAAATGCTACCAGAGCCGCTGTAGAAGAGGGTGTTATTGCAGGTGGCGGTTCCGCATATATCCATGCACAGAAGGCAGTGGATAAGGTGGTAAATCAATTAGAGGGCGATGAAAAGACCGGAGCAAAGATTGTTTCCAAGGCCCTAGAGGCTCCTCTTTATACCATTGCTTACAATGCAGGACTGGAAGGCGCTGTCATTGTGAATAAGGTAAAGGAAGGAAAGGAAAACTTCGGTTTCGATGCTTACAATGAAGAGTATGTAAATATGATGGAGGTAGGTATTCTGGATCCTGCCAAGGTGGCAAGAACCGCTTTACAGAATGCGGCTTCCGTTGCTTCCTCCTTACTCACCACAGAGTCTGTTGTGGCAGACATTAAGGAGCCGACTCCTCCTATGCCACAGATGCCGGGAGGAATGGGAGGAATGATGTAAGGAAATCCTTCTAAAAACTAGGCAAAGAAGAGAATATCGATTACAATGGGAAAAGGAAATAAACTGAGCTTAGGCTTAGCTTTATTTCCTTTTTCGCGACAAGAAAAGGAGGGCAGGATGGAGAATTATGTGGAACATTTGGTAAAGGGAAAGATAGAGGCAAAGGATAGGGGAATACAGATATTTGCAGTTTTCTTTCCATTGGCTTTTCTTGTATTTTGCTATTTTATGGCACTGCCCTTTATTATTCTTTTCCCCGTTCTTTTTTTGTCTTATTATTTGGTGAATTCCGTGGATAGGGAATATGAGTATCTTTATCTTGGCGGAAGCTTTACCGTGGATCAGATTATTCATAGGGGAAGAAGAAAGCAAATGATAGAGATTTCCCCGGAAGAAGTTCTGGAAATACAGCCCTTTCGCCCGGAGAGGGAGGAAGGATGGAAGAGAGAAGGCGTTTCCGTTCTCCATGTAGAGGGCTTGGGAGGAAACAGACCTTACTGTATTCTTTTCCAGAAACAAGGAAAAAAGCAGGTTCTTGTTTTTGACGGAAAGGACAGCTTATTAAAAGAAATGAAACTGCAGGCAAGAGGAAAATTTCAGGAGGAAGTATGAAGGACTTTGTAAGAGTGGCTACAGCCTGTCCTAAGGGAAGGGTGGCGGATCCGGAGTATAATCTGGAGCAAATGCTGATTTTGGCAAGAAAAGCAGAGGAGGAAAAGGTTTCTTTGCTGGTGTACCCGGAGCTTTGTCTGACCTCCTACACCGCCATGGATATGATTTATCAGCGCAGTCTTTTGGAGGCCGGAGAAAAGGCATTAATTTCCTTTTGCGAACAAACGAAGGAGATGGATGTTCTTTTTGTAATTGGCTATGGCTTGTTACTGGAAGGAAAATTATTCAATACCGGAGTGGTGACTTACCATGGCGATATCTTAGGGATTGTACCGAAGCAGTTTATTCCCAACCATGCGGAGTTTTATGAGAGAAGATATTTTCAGGAAGGAAAGGAAGAGGTTCGCTTTATCCCTAACATTTTAAAGGGAGAGGGCTATAGAAAGGAAATCCCCTTTGGGGCTTCCCTTCATTTTGTTCGGGAAGAGGACCAAAGATTCCGTCTTGCAGTGGAAATCTGTGAAGATCTTTGGGTTCCGGTTCCTCCCTCCAGTAAGCATGCACTGGCAGGAGCTACCCTTCTCGCCAACTGTTCCGCTTCTGATGAATTGGTAGGAAAGCGGGAATCTTCATGCCTCTTATCTTTATTCCAGTGCAGGTCCCTCCGAGTCTACCCAGGATATGGTATTCTCTGCCCACTGTCTGATTTCTGAAAATGGAAGAATCTTAAAGGAAAATCAGCCCTTTGAGGAGGGGATTTTCTGGGCGGATGTGAATCTTGCTCTTTTGGTAGGAGAAAGGATGCGGCAAAGCACCTACTTCGTAAAAGAGGAGCCTTCCTATACACAGTATTTTTCCATGAAGGATAAGCAGTATACCCTTCATCGTTTTGTAAGTCCCTGTCCCTTCCTGCCAAAGGCGGTAGAAAAGGAAGGAGATAGAGCAAGAGAGATTCTTTCCATTCAGTCAAGAGGCTTAAAAAAGCGGATGGAGCATGTGGGCTGTAAGAAACTGATTTTAGGATTAAGCGGCGGTCTGGATTCCACTTTGGCTCTTTTTGTATGTTTGGAGACCTTTGCTCTTTTGGGATATGATAAGGAAAACATCCTTTGCATCACTATGCCCTCCTTCGGTACCAGTAAGAAAACCCATGACAGTGCAGAGAAACTTGCCAAAGCCTTGGGAATCTCTTTGCGGGAAATCTCCATTGAGAAGGCTGTGCTACAGCATTTCTCCGATATTGGACATGACGGGGAGAAGAAGGATATAGTCTATGAAAATGCCCAGGCAAGAGAAAGAACCCAGATTCTGATGGACTTAGCCAATAAGGAAGGCGCACTTTTAGTGGGAACTGGAGATTTATCCGAATTGGCCTTGGGCTTTGCCACATACAACGGAGACCATATGTCCATGTACGGGGTAAACGGAGATATTCCCAAGACGGCTATTCCCATGCTTCTTCGAGAATTTGCAAGAAAGTCCGGTAATCAGGAATTGGAAACTGTGGTGGAGGAAATTATAGCCACTCCGGTAAGTCCGGAGCTTTTGCCACCGGATACCACCGGAGAGATTAGTCAGCGGACGGAGGATGTGGTAGGACCCTACCTTTTACAGGATTTCTTCCTCTATCAACATCTACGCTACGGATTTTCCGCAAGAAATATCTATGACTTGGCCTGCTTTGCTTTCTCTAAGGAAAATCTTGCGAATAAGGAAAATGAACGGACTATTCCGGAATTCAGTCCTGCAGAAATCCTGAAAAACTTAAAAATCTTCTATAAGCGTTTCTTTGGCAATCAATTCAAACGCTCTTGCTTACCGGATGGGCCAAAGGTTGGTCGGGTAGCCCTATCTCCAAGAGGCGATTTAAGAATGGCCAGTGATGCCTGTGCAGAGGCCTGGCTTTCTGAGCTTTCTGAGCTTTCTGAGCTGGAAGCTTAAATGTCTGCAGCTTAAAGCTTAAAAGTCTGTAGCTTGAAGCTTCAAAGTCCATATAGACGTTTTCCGCTTGTTTTGTTATAATATTTTATCGAGTTTTGCCTATTTTTTAAATTAGAAAGCGAAAGAGCTTCATGCATAGAATAGAATCTCCTCATAATGAGGGATTAAAAGAAATCAGGGAACTGACGAAAAAAGCCAAGAAACGATGGGAGAAGGGTATGTTTGTGGCGGAAGGGGAAAGACTTCTGCTGGATTTGCCTACGTCCTCTTTGCTTCAGCTTTATGTGCAGGAAGACTACAAAGGGGCATTACCCAGAGGAATAGAGCAAGAGGATTCTCGGATTTGTATTCTGAGTAAGAAGGCTATGGAAAGTATTTCCACCACGGAGCACGGACAGGGAATTCTGGGCTTGCTTCGTTTTCCGAAGAAGGAAAAACCTAAAGGAAATCTGTTTCTGATTTTGGAAAATATTCAGGATCCGGGGAATTTGGGAACCCTTTTTCGTACGGCGGAAGCTGCGGGGGTAAATCATATTTTCCTAAGCAGGAATACGGTGGATCCCTTTAGTCCGAAAGTGGTTCGATCCACCATGGGCTCCCTTTTTCGCTTGCCCTTCAGCATTGAGGAGGATTTGTTTTTTCTCTGTGAAAGCTTGAAAAGTACAGGGGTTCAGGTCTTTGCATTGGACTTGGACGGGAAAAAAACACATTTTCAGGCTGCCTTCCAAGGACCTTCCGCCTTTTTATTCGGTAATGAGGGCAATGGTCTTACAAAGGAACTGAGCCAATGTGCTACGGAAAAACTCCTTATTCCCATGGAAGGGAAGATAGAGTCCTTAAATGTTGCTACTTCAGCCAGCATAGTACTCTATGAGGCTGTTCGACAAAGAAGATATATAAAGGAGGAAGGATGACTTTAGCAGGACGTGATTTTATGAAATTACTGGATTTTTCTACAGAGGAAATTCAGGAGATTCTGAATGTTGCCAAGAGACTAAAGAAAGAGAAGAAAGAGGCGGTAAGGCGCTATCCTCACGGAGAAGCCTGTGCCGGCAAGAACATTGTCCTGATTTTTGAAAAGGCATCCACCAGAACCAGATGTGCCTTTGAGGTGGCGGCAGCGGATCTTGGTGTGCATAGCACCATGTTGGATATGTCCACCAGCCAGATGGGAAAGAAGGAAAGTATTGAAGATACGGCAAGAGTACTTTCTACCATGTATGATGGCATTATGTATAGAGGCTATTCTCAGGAGGGAATGGAGGAGTTTGCCAGATATTCCTCCGTACCGGTGTGGAATGCTTTAAGCGACCGTTTTCATCCTACTCAGCTTTTGGCGGATTTGCTAACCATTGAGGAGCGTTTCGGAAAGCTTAAGGGGCTTAAGCTTTGCTATATGGGAGATGCCCGCTTTAATATGGGAAATTCCTATATGGTGGCCTGTGCCAAGATGGGCATGCACTTTGTGGCCTGCACCAAGGAAGGTTATTTTCCGGAGGAGGATTTGATTTCCGAGTGTCAGCAGATTGCAGAGGAAAATGGAGGCAGCCTTCGTTTTACGGAATCCGTGGCAGAAGGGTGTAAGGATGCGGATATTATTTGTACCGATGTTTGGTTATCCATGGGAGAGCCGGAGAGCCTCTTTGCCCAGAGAATTGCGGATTTACAGCCTTATCAGGTCAATGACACCGCATTTTCTTATGCCAAGGAATCCGCTATTTTCCTTCATTGCCTTCCTGCTTTCCACAATGCCAGAACGGAAATCGGCGCTAAAATTTATAAGCAGTTCGGTATTTCCGAAATGGAGGTAAGCGACAGCGTTTTTGAATCCGAGCGCTCTCTGGTATTTGAAGAGGCGGAAAACAGAATGCACACGATTAAGGCGCTTCTTTACCTCAGCTTGGGAGGAGCATAATGGAAAGACGGCTAAGAGGGAGAAATCCAAACAGGAAATATGATTTTCTCTATATTGGCATAGGTCTTGTGATTAGTATTATGGCGATTTTCGCTTTAACAAAGCCGGAGGAGAATCAGGTTCTCTTTCCTTTCATTTTCTTTTTTGCGGCCATCCTTCGTGTGGTCTATGTGCTGCAGGGAAGAGAAGAGGGAAAGAAGAGGCTTCTGTCTCTTTTTGTCGGTATTTTACTGTTGTTACTCAGCATCATCACAGGCATGAGCCTGTGGAGATAAGCCCTAAAAAGAAAGGATGTTCATTTGGAAAGAGAAGAATTAGAGAAAATACTTGCTTCTTTGCTGCAAAAGGCAAAAAGCAATAAAAACAGCATCGATTTAGGGGAAGTGCAGGAGGCAGTAAAGGAGTTTTCCCTAAATGAAGAGCAGATGGAGCAGGTTTTGCTTTTGCTGGAGAACAAGGGAATCGAGATTAATCCCATTCTGGATGAGGATGCGCTTAAAACCATAGAAAAGGACGGAGATAAGGCGGAGCCGGATGCTCTCCTTCCGTTAGAAGATGACGATGACTTCGTAAAGGAAGAAGAGGGAGAGGAGATTGACCTGGATGCGGTGGATCTTCTGGAAGGAATCGGAACGGAAGATCCGGTTAGAATGTACCTGAAGGAAATCGGTACCGTACCCCTTCTTACCGCCGAGGAAGAATACGCTCTTGCCATGAAGAAGCAGGAGGGGGATGAATATGCTAAACAGAGGTTGATTGAAGCTAACCTTCGTTTGGTTGTTTCTATTGCAAAAAGATATACCGGCCGTGGAATGAGCTTCCTGGACTTGGTGCAGGAAGGAAATCTCGGTTTGATTAAAGGCGTGGAAAAGTTTGACCCGGAGAAGGGCTTTAAGCTTTCTACCTATGCTACTTGGTGGATTCGTCAGTCTGTAACCAGAGCCTTAGCAGACCAGGCCAGAACTATTCGTGTTCCCGTGCATATGGTGGAAACCATCAACAAGATGTCCAAGATGCAGAGAAAGCTGACCTTAGAGCTTGGCTATGAGCCTTCCGTAAAGGAACTGGCGGAGCATTTGGATATGACAGAGGAGAAGGTACAGGAAATCATGCAGATTGCCAGAGAGCCGGCTTCTTTGGAAACCCCCATCGGTGAAGAGGATGATTCCAACTTGGGAGATTTTGTGGCGGATACCAATGTTCTTTCTCCGGAGGGAAATGTGGAATCCGTAATGCTTAGAGAGCATATTGATACGCTTCTCGGGGATTTAAAGGAAAGAGAAAGACAGGTTATCGTGCTTCGTTTCGGATTAGAGGATGGACATCCAAGAACACTGGAAGAAGTAGGAAAAGAATTTAATGTTACCAGAGAGAGAATTCGACAGATTGAGGCAAAGGCTTTAAGAAAGCTGAGAAACCCTGTCCGTTCCAAGAGAATTCGAGACTTTTTACAGTAAGGAAGCTATGAAGAAAAATTATGAACAGCTGATGGAAAGCCATCTTCCGAAAAGCGGAGAAAAAAAGAGATTGCTACTCCATGTCTGCTGTGCTCCCTGCTCCACTGCGGTGCTGGAGAGCTTAGCCCAATATTTTTCTATTACCATCTTCTTTTATAACCCGAACTTGGATTCGAAATCCGAGTTTTTGCATAGGGCGGAGGAATGTAAGAGGTTGGTGAAGGAAATGGGCTTTTCTATGGATGTGATTGTTTCCAACTATATCCATGAGGAGTTCCTGGAGATAGCCAAGGGTTTGGAAAAGGAGCCTGAAAGAGGGGCCAGGTGCGATGCCTGTTTCAATCTTCGATTAGAAGAAACTGCCCAATACGGTGCCGCTTGGAATAAAGAACATCCGGATCAGGCTTTTGATTATTTTTGTACCAGCTTAAGCATCTCTCCTCTAAAAAATGCTGCCGTCTTAAATGAGATAGGAGAAGCATTGGGAGAGAAGTACGGAATCGCCTACCTGCCTTCGGATTTTAAGAAAAAGAGTCGATACCTTCGTTCCATAGAATTATCCAAGGAACATAATCTGTATCGGCAGGACTATTGCGGATGTGAATTTTCCAAGGCGGAAAGCATCAGAAGAAATAAGGAAAGAGAAAAAGCGGAAAGCTGCTCGAAATAGGAGGGGGATATGCTTAGTCAAGAGGTAAAAATCATCAATGAATCAGGATTACATTTACGTCCGGCCGGGGTGCTTACCCAAACCTGTATCCGATATAAAAGTGAAATTATTTTGCATTATGGAGAGCGTAAGATTGTAGGAAAGTCCGTGCTAAACGTGATGGCTGCCGGAGTAAAGCGAGGCAGTACCGTAGTGGTAGAATGTAATGGTCCTGACGAAGAAGAGGCCCTAAAGGCAGTGGTGGAAGCCATTTCCAACGGCCTAGGAGAAGGCCCGGAGGGCTCAGAGCCATTGTTCACATAAGACAAAAGGGGATGTAAAAATTCACATCCCCTTTTTTTATTGCTTTAATGATGAATGTTTCGCTCTATACCCTTTGGAATAAGGGGCAATCTGAGCCCGTCAGTTCTAAGCTTTTGTTTTTTAAAAGCTTAGAACTGCTACGTGGCGAGGTTAGCGAGAGCGTGCCCCTATTTCAAAGGGTATAGGAGCGAAAGAATAGAAATATTGAAGCTTATTCCTCCAAAATCCCCTTCAAAACCTCTACTGCATGAGCCAGTGTCTTACTGGTATCAATGGCTTCTACAGCACCGGCATCCATATAGGCTGCATTACCCGGTTCAATGGGTAACTTTGCCAGAAGTTCCAGTCCTTCTTTTTCAGCCAGCTCTTCAATATGACTTTCTCCAAAGACGGAAATCTTCTCTTCGCAGTGGGGACACTGAAGGTAGGACATATTTTCAATGATTCCCAGGATAGGAATATTCATCTTTTCCGCCATTCGGACTGCCTTCTGCACAATCATGGAAACCAAGTCCTGGGGAGAGGTCACAATCACAATTCCCGCCACCGGCATGGATTGGAAAACGGTTAAGGGGACGTCTCCGGTTCCGGGAGGCATGTCCACGAAGAGATAATCAATATCCTTCCATTCTACCTCCTGCCAGAACTGTTTTACCGCATTGGCAATCATGGAGCCTCTCCAGATTACGGGATCTGTTTCATTTTCCAAAAGCAGATTGGTGGAAATGATTTCCACGCCTCCTGCACTTTTCTCCGGCACCATGGACTTTCCGTCACTGCTTAATGCCACGCCGTCGTGAGCCAGTCCGAAAGCCTTGGGAATGGAAGGTCCGGTTATATCCGCATCCAAGATTCCTACATGGTAGCCTGCCTTATTCATTGCGGAAGCTAGTAAGGAGCAAACGGTGGATTTTCCCACACCGCCCTTTCCGGATACGATGCCGATTACCTTCTTTACGGAAGAGCCGGGGGCTAAGGGGAGTTTCTGAATTCCTGCACTTTTACTGGGACAGCCGGATGAGCAGCTGCTGCAGTTGGAGTTACAGGAAGATGGATTTTGTTCTGCCATAGTATTTCCTTTCTCTATACGGTTTCCTTCTTTAAGAAAGCCACAAAGCTCTCTAAGGAAGGAGAGTTGTTTTTGTTGTTATATAGAAAAGCGATTCTTCGCTTTTCTATAGGTTGGGGGAGTTTGATTTCCACCAGCTGTCCATTTTTTAGATCCTCCTCCACAAAATCTCGAATCACCCAGGCAATACCGATGCCGATTTTTGCTGAGTCAATCAGAAGATCCATGGTGTTTAATTCCATAATCTGGGGGCAGTAGATTTGATTCTCCTTCAGATAATTCTCAATATGATGCCGGGAAAGATTTTGCTCCTCCAAAAGCATAACATTGGCATCCTGAAACAAGGAAAAGGCTTCTCCCCGAATCTTTTTCAGATTACGCAAATATTGAGGAGCTGCCACCAGAATATCCTCCACTTCCCGCTCCATCAGAATCTCCTGATTGATGCCAAGCTTCTTCGGAAGAGCTGCTAAAGCCAGATCAATCTGATGATCTTCTAAAAGACGGAGGGTTTTTCCGCTATCCTGATTCTTTAAGCTGATGCGAATATTGGGATATTCCTTCATAAAAGCCTTCAGATAGGGAAGAAGAATAAAACGGCAAAGGGTGCTACTGGCACCGATATCCAGATGGCCGATATGAAAATCCTTCATTTTCTGAAGGGTTTCTTCCGCCTCCTGAATATGGGCAAAGGCATCCTTAATATACTGAAATAAAACCTTTCCCTCATCGGTTAAGCTGACGCCCCGGGAATTTCTTTTAAATAGCTTGATTTCTAAACTGTCCTCTAAGCGAACGATGGTTTTGGAAATCGCAGGCTGGGAAATATAGAGCTGTTCTGCGGCTTTGGAAATGTTTCCGCTTTTAGCCACTTCATAAAATATCCGATAGGTGGATAGGTTCTGTTCCATGTTTATCCTTTCTTTTTGAGATAACTTAAGGGAATAATAAGTATCTAAAAAATGTATTTTAATTATAGCAGTAGCTTTGTTACACTGTAAAGAAGAATGCAATTCTGCTTTTATAAAATACATAGGAGCAGGCGGTTTATCTAGGAATTAAGGAGATTTCCATGGGAATGACGATGAGTCAGAAGATTTTGGCCAAGCATGCAGGATTAAAGGAAGTACAGGCAGGACAATTAATTCTAGCCAAGGTAGATTTGGTACACGGAAATGATATCACCACTCCGGTGGCGATTCGTGAGCTGGATAAGATTCACGGAGAGGGCGTATTTGATAAGGAAAAGGTAGTTTTTGTTATGGATCACTTTGTGCCCAACAAGGATATTACCTCTGCCAAGTGTACTCAGATTTGCAGAAACTTTGCTAAGGAGCATGGACTGAAGCACTACTATGATGTGGGAAACATGGGTATTGAGCATGCCCTGATTCCGGAGCAGGGCCTGATTACCGCGGGAGAGCTGTCCATCGGTGCGGATTCCCATACCTGTACCTATGGAGCGTTGGGAGCCTTTTCCACCGGTGTGGGTTCTACGGATATGGCGGCGGCAATGGCTACAGGAGAGCTTTGGTTTAAGGTGCCTACTGCCATTAAGGTAGTATTAAAAGGAAAATTACAAAAGCATGTCAGCGGTAAGGATTTGATTCTGCATTTGATCGGCATGATCGGTGTGGATGGAGCCCTTTATGAGTCCATTGAGTTTACCGGAGAGGGAGTGGCTTCTCTTTCCATGGATGACCGGTTTGCTATTTGCAATATGGCCATAGAAGCCGGTGGAAAGAACGGTATTTTCCCTGTGGATGAGAAGACGCTGGAATATATTAAGGCTCATTCCAATAAGGAATACCATATTTACGAGGCGGATGAGGATGCGGAGTATGATAGAGTCATCGAGATTGACCTTTCTAGCCTTAAGTCCACTGTGGCTTTTCCCCATTTACCGGAAAATACCCATGAAATCGGCAGCTTTGACAAGATTACTATTGATCAGGCGGTCATCGGTTCCTGTACCAACGGCAGACTTTCCGATATCAAGGTGGCTGCTGAGATTGCCAAGGGAAGAAAGATTGCGGAAAACGTTCGTTGCATCGTGATTCCTGCCACCCAGAAGATTTATCTGGAGGCTATGGAGAAGGGCTATATTAAGGATTTAATCGAGGCGGGAGCTGTAGTGAGCACCCCCACCTGCGGTCCCTGCCTGGGAGGCTATATGGGAATTTTGGCTCCCAATGAGCGTTGTATTTCCACCACCAACAGAAACTTTGTGGGAAGAATGGGAGATGCCAGCTCGGAGATTTATCTTGCTTCTCCGGAGGTGGCTATGGCATCGGCGGTTTTGGGATATATTGCATCCCCAACGGATTTAGGACTATAGGAGGCTGTTATGGAAAAAGCTAAGGGTCATTGTGTGAAATACGGGGATAATGTGGATACGGACGTAATTATCCCGGCAAGATATCTGGCGATTCAGGATAAGGCGGAGCTGGCTACCCATGCCATGGAGGATATAGACCAACATTTTCATGACAAAATTAAAAAGGGTGACCTTTTGATTGCAGGAAAGAATTTTGGCTGTGGATCCTCCAGAGAGCATGCTCCCCAGGTTTTAAAGGATTCCGGCATCTCCTGTGTCATTGCGGAAAGCTTTGCCAGAATCTTCTTTAGAAATGCCTTAAATATCGGGTTGGCCATTGTGGAGGCTCCGGAAGCGGCGAAGGAGATTCAGGAAGGAGAAGAGCTGGAGGTGGATTTTACCGAAGGAAAGATTCATAACCTAAGCAGCGGAAAATCCTATACCATGGCGGTATTTCCTCCCTTCCTGCAGGAAATGATTGATAAGGGGGGCTTGATTGCCTCTGTTAATGAAAAACTAGAAAAAATGCAGCAAAAAGGCTAAGAAATATTCTTCCATCAGGGAGCGGTTTTCTAAAAGTTCCGGAGTGAAGGGAATATAGTTTTGCTTTTCCTTATATTCCTTCTGGAAAAGATTGGGAAAGCTATCGGAGAAGACAGGGAGAAAGAGCCCTGTCTTTTTTTGATAGGCGGTAGCTGCCTTTGCCCTTTGTTTCTCCTCTTTCGGGTAGAGCTGAGAAAGGCTTTTGTGCAGTGCCATATCTTTAGCGGGAATATAGTCGTAGTCTTTAAAGTTTTTGAAAAAATACTTTGCTTCCCCGGAGAATAAAGGGATTTCCAAAACAGCCTCCTGTCCGGAGACTTCCAGTTGAAAGCCCTCAAAGCGATGGGAGATTGCATTGGGAAAGAATGCATTTTTCTCTTCTAAAGAGTTGTGAGGATATGTTTGTGCTTCGGCAGGAGAAGTATTTTCTTCCGTTTCAAAAGGGAAAGCCGGCTTAGCAAAACGAAAGCATAGCTTTAGCTTATTTTCCTCCGATAGCAGTTCGGACTTTTCCCTGCAATAGAGTCCCTTCCCTTGAAACAGCTCTTCATAGGCAAAAAAGGAAAAGAGGGAGGGAAGATAAAGTAAATCTTCAAAGTTATGCTGTAAAAGAAGGGCTTTGGCCTCCTCTGTAGGATGCTCCAAATACTCTAAATAGACATAAACCAATTCTCCTCCGGTATAGACATCCTCCCTTTGAATCCCCAAAAAGCGCTCACATTCCTTAAGCTTATAGGAGGGGAGCTGATAGAATTTTTTTCTGCTCTGAATCATTTTGAAAAGATCCAGCTGGGGAAGATCCGTAAGAGGACTTTTCAAACCGTATTGACTATAGCTTTTCTCTAAAAATGGGGTATCAAAGGCTTTCCCGTTAAAGCTGATAAACTGTGTCTTAGCTTTACAATACTCTTGAAAGCCCTGTAAGACTTCAATTTCCTCTGAAAGACTGTTGGCAAAGAGTTGGACAATCTCCATTTCGGTATCTTTAAAAAGGAGTAAGCCGATGCTGTAAATCTGGGCGCTTTTCGGACTAAGTCCGGTGGTTTCGATGTCAAAAAATAAAATCTCTTCTTTATCGGGAAGAAAAGAAGGGAAAAAGAAATCTTTAGGATAGGGAAGTGCTTTTCTAATAATATCCATAGGGAGACTCCGATAAACACAGTATTCTTGTTTAACGAGATATCCCACGATTTGCGCAGGATACTCATTGTGAATTATGAAGCATTTTTTCATTACTTAGTTTACTCCAAGGGAAGAAAAATAAAAACAAAAGGATAACAAAAATAAAAAAACAGTCTACTTTTTCACATTTCATTCATATTTATGAGGTTTAATTCTAAAGAATCGTAAAAGGCGAAGTAGGTTCATGAGAGAGCTACCGCATTTCATTTTAAAGGAGAAGAAATGGAAGAGAATCAAAAGGGACAGGATGTTTCTCAGGAAATTAATAAATTGTTGGAAGCAAGCCCTAAAAAGAAGAAAAAGGGGAAGTTGAAATGGATTTTGATCGGAGTCCTTGTTTTAGTCGTATTATTTGTGGCTAAGAACCTTCTTTTTCCCGCTAAGCCCATGGGAACCATGGTCAGTGTACAGGCTTTAACGAAGGGAGATGTACAGGAAAAGATTAGTCTCTCCGGACCTGTATCCGGTACGGATGCTCAGCAGGTCACTTCCGGCTTACATGCGAAAGTAACGGAAATCCTGGTGAAAGAGGGAGATAAGGTTGAGAAGGGGCAGGTATTAGCCCGCTTGGATAAAACCGATGTGAATACTGCCTTGGAAGCTGCCAAGACTCAGCTGGATTTGGCAAAGGCCAATAAAACCGAGGCGGAAAAAAATCTTCGTCTGGAATATGAGAAAAATCAAACAATTTTGAAAAATGCGGAATTGGATTTTCAAAGGAAGTCCAGTCTGTACTCTACCGGAGATATTCCCCAGAGTGACTATGAAGCGGCGGAAAGCGCTTTAAAGGATGCCAAGGCCACTATGGCACATTATAAGGTGGTGAAGGGTGCGGTACAGGCACCGGACAGCTATGATTTACAGATTAAGACGGCGGAACAGGAGCTGGAGAAGGCGGAAAGCAAGGTTTCCGATGCGGATTTAGTTTCCCCCATTGCCGGAACCATTACCAGAGTGAACATCAAGGTGGGAGAATTTGCAGACACTCCGACAGAAAATAAATATGATTTTACCGTTGAGAATCTGGATCAGTTGGAGCTCAGCATCGCGGTTTCCGAATACAATATCGGAAAGGTACATCTGGGACAAAAAGCTACCATTACCGCAGATATTTTAGGTGGAGACTCTTTGGAAGGCGTGGTTTCCTCCATTTCCCCCACAGGAGAAGTGAAGAACTCCAGCACCAGTGAAAGAGTTATTCCGATTAAGGTTCAGATTACCGGAGATAAGAAGGGACTGCTTTCCGGTATTACTGCAAAGGCGGATTTACTTTTATCCGAAGCCAAGGATGTGTATGTAGTACCTATTTCTGCGGTAATGACCGGAGAAGACGGAAGTAATAAAATGGCCTTTGTAGTGAATGGAACCGTGCATTTTGTTCCGGTAAGCACCGGAGTTACCAGCGATGTTTCCATGGAAGTAAAGCCTGTTAAGGAGGACTCCGCATTCAAAGAGGGAAGCAATTATATTCTTTCTCCTGATGCCAGTCTTATAGAGGGAAGTCCGGTAACCGTAGATCCCACAGCCCAAGGCTCACAGTCCGTTAGTCCGGAGGAAGCCGGGGTTGTCGTACAGACAGGATAGGAAAATGGAAGATACTTTAATTGAATTACGAAATCTGGTGAAGATCTATGATACCGGCGCGGTGAAGGTATTGGGACTCAACCAGATCAATTTAAAAATCAAAAGGGGGGAGTTCGTTGCCATTATGGGACAATCCGGCTCCGGAAAATCCACCCTGATGAATATCTTAGGCTGTCTGGATAAACCAAGTCTTGGCAATTATTTTCTGGATGGAGAAGATGTGGCAGCCATGGAGCCCAATACGCTGAATAAGGTACGAAACCAAAAGATTGGCTTTGTTTTTCAGAGCTTTAATCTGATTAGCCGTATGAGTGCTTTGAAAAATGTGGAAATTCCCATGATTTACGCTCATATTCGTTCGCAAAAGCAAAGGTCGGAGAGAGCTGCCATGCTTTTGGAAAAGGTAGGTCTTTCCGGCAGAATCCATCACCAGCCCAATGAAATGTCCGGAGGACAGAGACAGAGAGTGGCGATTGCCAGAGCCCTGGCCAATGAACCGCCTTTGATCTTGGCGGATGAGCCCACCGGTAATCTGGATACTTCCAGTTCTATTGAGATTATGGAAATGTTTTCCGCCCTGCATAAGGCAGGGGCTACCGTGGTGGTAGTTACCCATGAGGAAAACATTGCCGCCTATACGGATAGGATGCTTCGCTTTTCAGACGGAAAACTGATTTCCGATATCAAAAATGAGAATCCTACTCCGGTAAGAGATTTGACAATCTTCGAAGGAATGTACAGAGGAGGGAACCATGCTTCTTGAAAATATGAAAATGGCATTAAGCTCTCTTCGAGCCAATAAGCTTCGTTCCATCCTTACCATGCTGGGCATTATTATCGGGATCGGATCCGTTATCTCCATTGTTTCCATTGGAGATACCATGCGGAAAATGTTCTCCGACCTCTATAAAAATGTAGGTGTGACCCAGGCGGCCATCATGATTAATCCTTACATGGATCAGGATGAATATCGAGACAGCGATTTTTTCACCATGGACGAACTTTACAAGATGAAGGAGGTCTTTGGGGATCGGCTGGACTATGTGGATAATATGTCCAGCGGCTCTATCGATATAAAAAATGGATTAAACCGTTTGAAAACCAATATTGAGGGAGTAGATACCGCCTATCAAAAGCTACAGCCTGTACAGATTTTAAACGGAAGATATATTTCCGCTAATGATGTTGAGGAAAGAAGAGCGGTGATTATGATTTCCGAAAGTACAGCCTTAAAGCTTTATGGAACCGTAAATGTTACAGGAAAACATTTTCGCTCCGACATTTTAGGAGAAAATCGGGAGTTTAGTATTATCGGAGTGTACAGGAAAGATGTCAGCCCCATTCAAAAGCTACTGATGGGTTCTAATGATAAAAATGGAGAAGGTATTGTTCCTTGGACATTGCTTTCACCCCCGTCCAGTGAATTTTCCATGATTCGATACTACGGAAAAAC
>NZ_DBHIGR010000006.1:0-30592 GCF_057249185.1 Oribacterium sp. | reverse complement strand
AGATATAAAAGTATTCTTGAATATAAGTATTATGTAATATAGGGTTATCAGACAAAACAGAATAAACATCAGAAATAGAAGAAAAGCCAATCAGGAGTCCGTTTTTTCGGACTCTTTTTTTGTTAGCATAAAGCGGTATTAGATAAAACGAATAAAATAGAACAAAAATAAAAACAAACATTTATTCGAGAATATCTATTTACAAAACAAATGTACTGTTTTATAATATGGGAAAGCTAATCCGAAAGGAAGCGAGGAGGAGAAAATGATGAAGATCACGTTAAAAACTTTTGAGATATTTGTTGCTTGTATGTTGGGATTCGGTCTGGTAGGGATGCTGTCTATCCTTCCCCAGGTAAGATGGATGGCGTACTTTGCCGTTGTGGCTTCCCTGTTCTTTTTATGGCAGATTGAAGAAGAAAAGAAGAGAAGAAAAAAGAAGGTACAGTTCTATAAGAAGATGGAGAAGATTATCGCTCGAAGACTTCAGGAAAGTACCTAGAAATATAACTTAACGAGTCAGTACGATTCTTGACAAAACATGCAATATATTGCCGGGAAATTTAAGGGATTTTTTAAAGCGGAAAAGCTCTTGGAAGGTCTTTGATAAAAGAAAAAAAGTTGCTCGAGGGAGCAACTTTTTTTGAACTCTTATTCATAATGACTGTCCTGCATAAAGCAAGACATCTTGATTATTCAGCTGTGATTGCTCCGGTTGGGCATGGCTCTTCACAAGCGCCGCAATCGATGCAAGTATCTGGATCTACAACATACTTTGTTGGGCCCTCAGAAATTGCCTCTACTGGACATACTGCTGCACATGCTCCACAGCTTACGCACTCATCACTAACTACGTGTGCCATAATGGTTCCTCCTTTTTAATGATAAATAGACTAAGTGTAACTTCACCTCCCAGTAAAGTCCTCTATATTCTAAAGCATTTGTGGAATATTGACAAGAATTTCTCAGAATTCCCTTGTTCAAAATAAAAACCAGCGGATTTTAGATTATGTACTTATATTTGAAAGTAAATGTGTCAACACTGTTGACACTATTGACCGGTTTATAGACAATGTGCAGAAATGAAATACGAACTATAGGAAACAATATGCAGGAATGGAAAAAACCATAGCCGAAAGCTTGGGAATCCAGTATACTAAAACCTATGATTTTAAATATCTCTAATTTAAGTAAATCCTATGTAGGACAATCAGTATTGAAGGAAGTATCTTTTCATCTTGAGGAAAAGGAAAAGGCAGCCATTGTGGGAATCAATGGTTCAGGAAAAACTACGTTACTCCGCTGTATTCTGGGAATTGAGGAGGCAGATGAGGGGGGGATTGCATTTTCCAAAGATAAAAAGATGGCTTACCTTGCGCAGCAGCATGCGGATATGGAGCAGGAGGACGAAGAATACGAGTCTCTTTCCGGAGGGCAGAAGACCAAGAAAAGACTGGAAGAAATCCTGATGGAAAAGCCTGATCTCTTGATTTTGGACGAACCTACCAACCACTTGGATATCGGCTCTATTCAGTGGCTGGAAAAGGTCCTAAAGCGCTATGACGGGGCTGTTCTTTTGGTGTCCCATGACCGATACTTTTTAGATAAAATCGTAACGAAGGTGATTGACCTGGAGCGGGGAAAGGCCCGGATGTATCAGGGAAACTATACCGAATATGTGGAAAAGAAGAAAATGATTCGAGAGGCGGAGAGAAAGGCCTATGAGAATCAGCAGGCGGAAATCAAGCACCAGGAAGCGGTTATCGAAAAATTAAAGCAGTTCAATAGAGAAAAAAGCATCAAGCGGGCAGAGTCTCGAGAAAAGCTTCTGTCCAAGGTGGAGCGACTGGAGCAACCGGAGGATTTGCAGAATGAGATGCGGCTTTTGTTTATGCCAAGGGAAGCTTCCGGTAATGACGTCTTGATTGCGAAAGACTTAGGAAAAAGCTTTGATGGGAAAAGGCTATTCTCCCATGGAACTTTTTCCATTCAAAGAGGGGAGCATGTAGCGGTAATCGGAGATAACGGTACCGGAAAGACCACCCTTCTCAAGATTTTAAATGGCCTGATTCAGGCGGATGAAGGGGAGTTTCGTCTGGGATCCAAAGTGAAGATTGCCTACTATGACCAGGAGCATGCCGTTCTTCATATGGAAAAAACCCTGTTTGATGAAATTCAGGACACTTATCCTGATATGAACAACACACGGGTTCGTAATGTACTGGCGGCCTTTCTTTTTACAGGAGATGATGTATATAAAAAAGTGGGGGACCTTTCCGGTGGAGAAAGGGGTAGAGTGAGCTTGGCAAAGCTTATGCTTTCCGATGCCAACTTCCTGATTTTGGACGAGCCTACCAACCACTTGGATATCCAGGGAAAGGAAGTATTGGAGGAAGCTATCCGTAACTATGAGGGAACGGTTTTATATGTTTCCCATGACCGATATTTTATCAACCAAACAGCTACAAGAATCATGGAGCTTTTTTCCAATCGTTTTGATAATTATATCGGAAATTACGACTATTATCTGGAAAAGAAGGAAGACGTCAGAAGCTACGGTGACAGCCTTCAAAAGGATACAATGCAAAACACTTGGGTAGACCCTGAGGAAATAAAGAAGGCTCAGGAGAAAGAGGCTGCCAAGCAGGATTGGGCTTCGCAAAAGGAATTTGCCGCAAAGAAAAGAAAATGGGAAACCAGCCTAAAAAAGGCGGAAGAAGAAATCGCTCGCTTGGAAGAAAAAATCACGGAACTCTCCACCGCCATGGAAGAGGTGGGAAGTGATGCAGGCAGGCTGATGGAGCTACATAAAGAGCAGGAAGCCGCAGAAGCCTCTCTACAAGAGCAATACGCCATTTGGGAAGAAAGCTCCTTGGCATTAGAAGAGCTAGAAGAGGGATAAATAAAGGACTGTAAAACTTCAGAAAAGAGCAGGATAGTTTTTATGCAGTATAGGTCTAAAATCGGGGCACGCTCTCGCTAAGTTCGCCTAACGGGTAGGGATACTAAGCGAAAAACTTCATTCTATTCGTTTTTTGCAAGAGCATGAAAAAGTTTCACATTGTATTGCATTTGTTTGCAAAAGTGATATAATCCCTATAAGAAAGCAGGGAGGTGAAAACCATGGCAAAAACGGCGAATATCAATGTCCGTATTGATCCGGAAACAAAAGCGAGTGCGGAACAGTTATTTTCAAGCTTTGGAATTACCGTAACCGATGCCATCAATATTTTTCTTCATAAATCACTGATGGAGGGAGGACTTCCTTTTGAAATGAAACAGCCTCGTTTCAACTTGGAAACGGAAATGGCGATGGAGGAAGCAAAGCTCATTATGGCAGGAAAAATTCCCGCCAAGCGTTATGCCTCGGTACAGGAATTATTGGATGAGCTGGAAACGGACGGTGAATAATGCTAGAGCTTGTAACCACGGGTGCCTTTCGCAAGGATTTGAAACTTGCAAAAAAACGAGGCTATAATCTGTCTTTGCTTGAAACGGTACTAAATACTCTTTTAGAAGAAAAAACCTTGGCTCAGCGTTATCACGACCATGCTTTAACCGGAAATTATATCGGGTTTCGAGAATGTCATATCCTGCCGTATTGGCTGCTTATTTATGCAGTAAATAAATCACAACTGATCCTCACAGCTTCAAGGACGGGGACGCACTCCGATTTGTTTGGGAGATAGGGTACATCTGTTTTGGCAGATGTACCTTTTACATTAGCCCGCCTTACTCTACATCCTTCATACTCAAGGAAATCTTCTTCCTGGCCACATCCACAGACAAGACCTTCACCTTCACAATATCCCCAAGTTTAACCACATCCAAAGGATGCTTCACAAATTTCTTGGACAAGGCGGAAATATGCACAAGGCCGTCCTGATGTACCCCGATATCCACAAAGGCACCGAAGTCAATAACATTTCTCACGGTTCCCTGGAGAACCATGCCCTCTTTTAAATCTTCCAGTTCCAGCACATCCTCTCGAAGGATGGGGGCGGGAACATCTTCTCTTGGGTCTCTTCCCGGCTTTGCTAAAGCTTCAATAATGTCCTTTAAGGTATATTCTCCTACAGAGAGCTTCTGCTCTACCCCCTTTAATCCGCCGGGGAGGGCGGAAAGGATTTTTCCCATTTCCTTTCCCTTTCCGGAGAGGAGTTCATTTTCCGCAATTCCCGCCAATGCCAGCATTTCCTTAGCCACGCTGTAGGACTCGGGATGCACGGAGGTCATATCCAAAAGCTCTTTTCCCCCACGGATTCTGAGGAATCCGGCACTTTGCTCAAAGGCCTTTGGACCTAACTTGGCCACCTTTAAAAGCTCTTTACGGGACTTAAAGGCACCGTTTTCTTCTCGGAAAGCCACAATATTTTTGGCAATGGTCTTGCTGATTCCGGAAATATAGGATAGGAGAGAGGCGGAGGCAGTGTTTAAGTCCACTCCTACCTTATTTACACAGTCCTCCACCACCTTGTTTAACTGCTCGGTCAGCTTACTTTGGTTCATGTCATGCTGATACTGTCCCACACCGATGGACTTGGGATCGATTTTCACAAGCTCCGCCAAGGGGTCCTGCAAACGTCTCGCCATGGAGGTAGAGCTTCTTTCTCCCACATCAAAATTGGGGAATTCTTCTGTGGCCAGCTTGCTGGCAGAATAAACGGAGGCGCCTGCTTCATTGACAATCACGTATTTTACGGGACTCTTTTGCTCCTTCAAATAGTCGGAAATCACCTTTTCCGATTCTCTGGAGGCGGTGCCGTTTCCCAAAGCGATGATGTCCACATGGTGCTTTTGAATCAGCTGGTGAATCTTCGCCATAGACTCCTTTACCTGATTTTTAGGGGGAGTGGGGTAAATGACGGTGGTATCCAGTACCTTTCCGGTGGCATCCACCACGGCGATTTTACAACCGGTACGAAAGCCCGGATCCCAGCCCAGCACAACCTTTCCGGTAATGGGCGCCTGCATCAAAAGCTGCTTTAAGTTATCGGAGAAGACCAGGATGGCCCCGTCCTCCGCCTTTTCTGTCAAAATGTTTCGGATTTCCGTTTCAATGGAGGGGGCAAACAGACGCTTGTAGGAATCGGCGATAGCTTCCTCCAGATAAGGCCTGCATTTTCCCTTCGTACTGACTTGCATCTGCTCCTCTATATAATGAAGGATTTCTTCTTCGGGAAAACGGAGCTTTACGCTGAGAATTTTTTCTTTTTCCCCACGATTCAAGGCCAGAATACGGTGCCCTGGAATGGATTGGATTTTTTCTTCATAGGAAAAGTAATTTTCATAGGTCTTACTCTCCGGTGTTTCTTCCTTTTCCTTTAGAGAGGAGCAAATGAAGCCCTCCTTCAGGCTCTTGTTTCGAATCCATTCTCTTAAGCGGGCATCCTCGGAGAAGTCCTCTGCCAAAATATCCTTGGCGTAGTTTAGTGCATCCGCAGCAGTAAGCACTTCCTTTTCCTGAGATATATATTTTTCCGCCTCCGCTTCCGGATTTTCACAGGGTAAAAGAAGAGCCTTCGCCAGTCCTTCCAGTCCCTTTTCTCTGGCAATCATGCCTCTGGTTCTTCGCTTTGGTTTATAGGGAAGATACAGGTCTTCCAGACGAACGGCGGTATCTGCGGCCAGAATTTCCTTTTTCAATTCCTCCGTTAATTTTCCCTGCTCCTCAATGCTATGGAGAATACTTTCTCTACGTTCTTCCAGCTTCCGAAGATACTGTAGCTTCTCTTCCAAATTTCGGAGCTCTTCATCATTTAAACCGGAGGTCAGCTCCTTACGGTACCGGGCAATAAAGGGGACGGTGTTTCCTTCATCCAAAAGCTGTACCGCCGCCTCTACCTGTTTTTTCTTTAAGGATAAATCCTCGCTGATTTTCTGAATAATATCCATATTTTTTGTTCTTCTCCTTTTTTCGACTTCTTCCTACGGATAGGTCTGCCATTTTCTGTACAATTTCTATCCGTCTGATAGGCTTGCCATTTACTTTGCACAGTTCTATCCTTCTCTTTAGGAAGAAATAGCTTTTTTAATTCCTAAAAAATAGTTCAAAAAGTCTGCCTAAGTATACAATAGCTTTGTTTTTTTCGAAAGAGAATCGCCAAGATTTTCCCGAAGCAGAAAAGGCACCCGGGAATAAATCGATTATATGTGTTTTCTGAGCAATCATAGGCATTTTCCTGAGGAACCATAGGCATTTTCCTGAGTACGATAGAAAAAAACTGTTCACGGCGTTATACTGTAAAGGAAAACTAATCACAGTGTTATACTGTAAAAGAAAACTTTTCACAGACTTACACTGTAAAAGAAAACTGTTCACGGCATTACGCTAAAAAACTTAAGTTTGAGAGAAGGGAAAGGAGATTTTATGGAGTTTCGGAAAATCGGAGAGGATTATGTGGTACGTTTAGACAGGGGTGAGGAAGTGATGGAATGTCTTACAAGTCTTTGTGAGAAGGAGGGCATTGCCTTAGCCAGCATTTCCGGAATCGGTGCTTCCGATTGTATGGAAGTGGGCCTATATAATGTTTCCGAGAAGAAATATTATCCCAAGGAGTTTACCGGGGAAATGGAAGTTACCTCTTTAGTTGGCTCTGTAACGGAAAAGGACGGAAAGCCCTATTTGCACATCCATGCAAATGCTTGTGACGAAGAGCTTAGAGGAATCGGAGGACATTTGAAAAAATGCAGAATCTCCGGAACGGGAGAAATCTTCCTTCATACCCTGCCCGGCAAGGTGGGAAGACAGGAAGACTTAAAGGGACAGACCGGACTGAATGTTTTTGCCTTTGAATAAATCTTTAAAGCTTTGAATATTGTTATTTCTATATAGCTTTCGGGAAGCATAGAGATTTTCCAAAGCTTTTTCGCTACTAGGTTTCTGTATGGGAAGAAAAACAGCTGAAAGCACTGTTAGAATTGACTAACCCCCTGCTTTTATGGGAAACTCCATAAGAGCAGTGAGGGAGTAGCATACGCGAAAGCGCAACAAGTCAACATACTGGCGGGAAGCCTGGCTTGTTTTAAAATGCGAGACTCATGTATAACGCAAGCTATACATGGAGTCTATCATAAGATTTTTTAAGGTATAGCGAGCAATCGTTATACCTTTTTTTGTTTTCTTAATGGACTTTAGCCGGTATCAGGGCTGAGATTTGGAAAATCTTGGGTCTGATGTTTCAGGAGTATCGCCGGCATAGGGTAGGAGATTTTATTTCTAAGGAGAGTTATGAAGTTTATCATCAACAGTTTTTTATTGGGAGCAGGGTTGGCTATGGATGCGGTTACGGTTTCCATGGCAAACGGCCTTGCGGAAAAAGGAATGCAGGAAAAGAAGAGGTGGTGTATTGCAGGAGTATACGGCTTCTTCCAGTTTTTGATGCCACTTTTGGGCTGGATTATGGTACATTGTTTGTTGCAGTATTTTCAGAAGCTGGAAACTTTGATTCCCTGGATTTCTTTAGGACTTCTACTCTATATCGGTGGGAAAATGCTGCTTGCCGGTATTCAGAAAAAGGAGGAAGAAGCGGAATCCATTCTGACAAAGAAAGATTTACTGCTTCAGGGAATCGCCACCTCTATCGACGCCCTTTCTGTGGGCTTTACCATCGCCCATTTTACTTTGACGGAGGCGGTTCTGGCTTCTTTGATTATCGGAGGGGAAACCCTCATCCTTTGCTACTTTGCCATCGGTATCGGGAAAAAATGCGGAACGATACTTTCCAATAAGGCGGAAATCCTGGGTGGTGTTATATTGATATTGATTGGGCTGGAAATATTTTTCTTTTAAAGAGGTTTTGTAAATGAAAGAAGCGAAGAGCAAAAACATAAGACAGTTTAGCGGAGGGGAGGATCCCTTTGCGAAAGCGCTTCTTTCCTGGTATGACGAAAATAGGCGGATTCTTCCCTGGCGAGAGGAGCCGGGACCCTATCACACCTGGCTTTCCGAAATTATGTTACAGCAGACCAGAGTGGAGGCGGTGAAGGGCTACTATGCCCGCTTTTTATCGTCACTTCCGGAAATTTCGGACCTTGCAAATGCGGAGGAGGAGAAGGTTTTAAAGCTCTGGGAGGGACTGGGCTATTATTCCCGGGCGAGAAATCTGCAAAAGGCGGCAAAGAAGATTATGACGGAATACGCCGGGGAAATACCGAAAACTTTTCAGGAATTAAAGAAGCTTCCCGGCATCGGAGAGTATACCGCCGCAGCCATTGCCTCCATTGTTTATAAGGAAGAAATTCCGGCGCTGGATGGAAACCTGCTTCGGATTTTTGCTCGTTTAACAAGCTATCCCAAGGTGGTGCTGGAGCCGGAGGGAAAGAGGCTTGCCTTTTCTTATTTTCAGGAGAAAATGCAGGGGATTGACCCGGGAGATTTTAATCAGGCTTTAATGGATCTTGGCTCAGGAGTCTGCCTTCCCAAGGGGGAGATTGCTTGCAATTCCTGTCCTTTGAAAGCGTTTTGCAGTAGCGCCAAGGCCGGAAATCCTATGGACTACCCCAAGCTTCCGGAGAAAAAGAAAAGAAAAGTGGAGCAATACAGCATTTTCCTGATACGGCATCAGGAGGAGCTTATGCTGAAAAAAAGGGAAAATAAAGGCCTTTTGGCAGGGCTTTACGAGTTTTATAAGCTGGAAGGCCATTGCTCGGAAAAGGAAGCCTTGGAAGCAGTGGAAAATTTAGGCTTACGTCCCTTGCGAATCAAAGCTTTAGGTGAGGCAAAACACATTTTCACCCACAAGGAGTGGGGCATGATAGGCTATGAGGTCTATTGCGGAGACTTTCAGGAGGAAGGACACCAAGAGGAAAGACGTCAAGAAGAAAGACAGAAAGAAGAAAAGGCCGTCATTTTAAGAGAAAGTCTGATTTCGAAGGAGAGCGTCAAAGCTAAGAGGACTTGGGAAAAGCAGGGCTATCGCTTCTATAGTAAGGAAGAAATCCACGGAGAACTCAGCATTCCCTCTGCATTTGCCTACTATAAGCAGTTTTTATAAATTTGGCAGAGTGAAATTCGGCTTCGATAAAGTGATTTAGGAGCTTACAGCCAAAGAAAGGGGGAAGGGTGAAAAAGTACATGGAGCTTTACCGGGAAATGCGGCAGGACATTGTGGAAGGTCGCTACGGTTTTTCGGAACGCCTGCCCTCCAAGCGCTATCTTTCCGAGGAACGGGGCATTTCCCTGATTACGGTGGAACATGCTCTGGCACTTTTGGAGGAAGAAGGGTATATTGAGGGGAAGGAACGAAGCGGTTACTTTGTTTCCTATCAGGAGGGAGACGTTTTTCCTGTCAGCAATAAGGAAGAGGAAGCCGGTTTTATAGATTTTTTTAAAAGAAAAACCGCTGTTTCCAAGGAGCAAATGTCCTATCCCACCATTGCGAAAGCGGTGCGGAGAGCCATGAGTAAGTATCAGGAGGAGATTTTGGAAGCCTCCGAAATGCAGGGAAAATATTTTTTGAGAAGAGCGCTGAAGGAATATTTGCGAAGAGGACGGGGAATCTTTGTGGAGGAAGAGCAAATGATTTTGGGAGCCGGTGCAGAGAATCTCTATGCCCTTCTGGCACAAATCCTGGGGGAAGAAAAGCGCTTTGCCGTGGAATTTCCTTCCTATGATAAGATGCAAAGGATTTATGAAAGCCATGGCATTCAGCTGGAGCTCCTCCCTATGGGAAAGAACGGCATTGAAAGCGCCGCTTTGCAAAAGGCGGAAGCCAAGGTTCTTCATGTGACGCCCTTCCACAGCTACCCTACAGGAATCACGGCGGATGCCTCCAAAAGACGGGAATATCTGGACTTTGCCCATAGAAACGGGGCGGTTATCATTGAGGATGATTATGACTCCGAATTTTCTCCCCTGGGAAAGCCGGAGGATTGTCTCTTTTCCATGGAAGCCGGGGAAAATGTCTTCTACATGAACAGCTTTTCCAAAACTATTGGCCCGGCCTTTCGTATGGCGTATCTTTTGCTACCCAAGAAAAACTTGAAAGAAAATCTGGAGAAAATCTCCTTTTACTCCTGTTCCGTGCCGGTGCTGGAGCAGTGCATCCTGACGGAGCTTTTGGAAAGCGGAGAGTTTGAACGGCATATCAACAGGGTAAGAAGAAGCAGAAGGATAAGAAAAAAGAGTAAGGAAGAAGAATAAAGAAGCAATCAGGAATATTGAAAAATAAAAATGACGAAGGTATAAAGAATACAGCAAAGTCAGAATGATGAAGGTGTAGAGAGTAAGAAGGCAAATCTTATAAAAGGATTTAGGGTGAAAAAATGGGAAAGCACGGAGTTTTGTTACGGATATTTAAGCAGTATCATATCGAATGGATTTGGTATCTCAGTAAGGAAATGCGTTATTTAATCTTTTTTGCGGCAGGCATTTTTGCCATTGACCAGCTTTTTAAACATGCCATAGACGAAGAGCCGAAGGAAAACTTTCCCAGAGATTTACCCGGATCAAAAGGTCTTGTGCAGATACGAAGAGCCCATAATCCGGGATTTTCCATGGGAAGACTGGAGAAGTATCCGAAGCTGGTGAAGACCTTGTCCTTACTGGCTACCCTCTTCCTGATTTTTGCCTTGCCTTATATGAGTATTCTTCTGGGGGACGGTTTCTTTTTACAAAAATGGGGTACCGCCATGGTCATCGGCGGAGCTTCCTCCAATACCTATGATCGTCTGATTAAGGGAAAGGTAACGGATTATATCAATGTTCGCGTTTCCTTTTTGAAAAATGCCATTATTAACATAGGGGATATTGCCATTTATTTTGGCGGTATGATTTACGGAATCGGAGTGATTTTCGACCTTTTAAAAAATAAATAGAATTTTGCATAAAAATATAGAACTAAATTGTACGAAAAGAAAAGCATAAATAATAGTGGAATAAATTTCTTTTTTAAAAATAATAGTAGAAAAAACCTAATCATTTTGTTAAAATGGGGAAACAGCAGGAGAAAATCCATGAGTTTTTGACAAAATTTATGGTTTCACGAGGGAGGAAGATATGAATACTATGTTTATGCTGGTGCCCGTATTGGGCGTATTGGGTCTTTTGTTCGCTTTTTTTCAGGCACAGAAGATTCAGAAGGAAGATTCCGGTAACGAGAGGATGAAGGAAATTGCCCATGCGATTGCAGAGGGTGCGCAGGCCTTTCTCTTCGCGGAATACAAGATTCTTCTTTTTTTTGTTTGCAGCCTTTTCCTTTGCATCGGTTTAGGAACAAGAAGCTGGCTTAGCGGAGCGGCGTTCGTCTTTGGTGCTTTGCTTTCCACATTGGCAGGATATTTCGGAATGCGTTCCGCAACCGCAGCCAATGTTCGTACAGCAGAGGCGGCAAGACAGTCCGGAATGAAGAAGGCTTTATCCATTGCCTTTTCCGGCGGTTCCGTAATGGGAATGTCCGTGGCAGGCTTCGGTATTTTCGGTTTGGGACTTTTCTACTACTTCACTAAGGACGTAGGCGTACTTTCCGGATTCTCCCTTGGAGCTTCCAGTATTGCCCTTTTCGCCCGTGTAGGTGGAGGAATCTACACCAAGGCGGCCGACGTTGGAGCAGACCTTGTAGGTAAGGTTGAGGCGGGAATCCCTGAGGATGACCCAAGAAACCCTGCGGTTATTGCGGACAATGTAGGAGATAACGTAGGTGACGTTGCCGGAATGGGCGCTGACCTTTTCGAGTCCTATGTAGGTGCTTTGGTTTCCGCTATGACTTTAGGCGCTCTGGCTTTTCAGGATAAGGGAATTGCCTTCCCACTGCTTCTTGCAGGCCTATCCTTACTGGCTTGTATCTTAGGAAGCTTTTCCGTAGTTATGATTGGTGGAGAGGATCCCAGTAAGGTATTAAAGACTGCCAGCTACTCTGCTGCAGTGGCAGTTATTGTTTTTGCTTTTGGACTTTCCAATTATTTCTTCGGAGATTTCCATGCGGCTTTGGCTGTTACAGCAGGATTGATTGCAGGATTATGCATCGGTGCCATTACCGAGTATTACACATCCTCCAGCTATGCTCCTGTAAAAGAAATTGCGAAGCAGTCTGAAACCGGATCCGCTACCAATATCATTTCCGGTATGGCTATCGGAATGCGCTCTACAGCTATTCCTATTTTGTTGATTTCCGTAGCAATTTTTGTATCCTTCAGTCTTTTAGGACTTTACGGTATTGCTTTATCCGCTGTGGGTATGCTTTCCACAACAGCAATCACCGTTGCGGTAGATGCTTACGGCCCCATCGCGGACAATGCCGGCGGTATTGCGGAGATGGCAGGTCTGGAAGAAGGTGTTCGTAAGATTACCGACCAGCTGGATGCTGTAGGAAATACAACAGCAGCTATGGGTAAGGGATTTGCTATCGGTTCCGCAGCCTTAACAGCTCTTGCATTATTTGCTTCCTATGCAGAAGCTGTACAGTTAAAGAGCATCAATGTTTTGGACAGTAGGGTATGTATCGGACTCTTTATCGGTGCTATGCTTCCCTTCCTTTTCTCTGCATTTACCATGAGCTCTGTAAGTAAGGCAGCCTTTGCCATGATTTCAGAGGTTAGAAGACAGTTTAAAGAGAAGCCGGGCATTATGGCAGGAACAGATAAGCCTGACTATAAGACCTGCGTAAGTATTTCTACCCGTGCGGCTTTAAGGGAAATGATTGTTCCCGGTGTGCTGGCCGTTATTGCACCGCTGGCTATCGGATTACTTCTCGGTGCAGAGGCTCTTGGCGGACTTTTGGCAGGATCTTTGGTTTCCGGTGTTATGATGGCAATCTTCATGTCCAACTCCGGTGGAGCATGGGACAATGCCAAGAAGTATATCGAAGAAGGACACAACGGCGGAAAGGGTTCTGAGACCCATAAGGCAGCGGTTGTAGGAGATACAGTAGGAGATCCTTTCAAGGATACCTCCGGACCTTCCATCAACATTTTGATTAAGCTGATGACCGTAATCGCATTAGTATTTGCTCCGCTCATTATGACTCTTGGCGGAATTTTATAAAAGTGCTATACTATGAGGAGTATTCTTTATAAGTTTTTTATAAAGAGCAGTCAAAATGGCTAAAAAACTCCGACATTTAAATAAACTTTTGTAAAAAAATTAAAGCAATCTGTAATCCTCTTTGGAGAAGATGAGGAACAGAGTCTTTGAAAAATTCAAAAATTGTCAGATTAGAAAAGCCATTTGTCCGAATTCGGATAGATGGCTTTTGTTTTTAAAGAGTGACTTTGGATGCAGGAGGAGGTTTTAGCAAAACAGAAGAGGAGGATTTATATGAAAATCAAAATTGGCTTAGTGCCAAGACTAATCATTGCCATCATCTTGGGTATTTTGGTTGGTCAGTATTTCCCGTTGTGGTTCTGTAGAGGGATTGTTACCCTTTCAGGCATTTTCAGCAGCTTTTTAAAGTTCGTTATTCCTTTGATGATTCTTGCTTACGTTACCATGGGAATTGCGGATCTGTCTCAAGGAGCAGGGAAGCTCCTCCTGATTACCGTTTGTATCGCATACGGCTCCACTTTGGTTGCCGGAACAGCATCCTATGTGGTATCCAGCAACCTGTTCCCTAGCTTTATGTCTCCGGACGCTCTGGATCAGATTGCAAAGACTGCGGATAATTCCGTTTCCGGATACTTCAGCATTGCTCTTCCCCCATTGCTGGATACTCTTTCTGCAGTGGTTCTGGCCTTTATTTTGGGACTTTGCCTGTCCAACATGAAGGGAAAGGAAATCGGATCTGACCTTTACAATACCATGAAGGATTTCTCCGGTATTATTGATAAGGTATTGCATACCGCCATTATCCCTCTGCTTCCCTTATACATCATGGGAACCTTTGTGGATATGACCTACTCCGGTAAGACCTTTGCGATTTTGAGCATTCTGTGGAAGGTATTCTTAACCGTAATCTGCATGCACTTGATCTACATCACTATCCAGTTCTTTATTGCAGGAACCGTTGCAAAGAAGAATCCGATTACATTGATTAAGAATCAGATTCCGGGTTACACAACTGCCTTAGGAACCCAGTCCTCTGCAGCAACCATTCCGGTAAACCTGGAATGCGCAAAGAAGGACGGTGTTTCCGAGCAGATTCGTAACTTCGTGGTACCTCTTTGTGCCAACATTCACATGTGCGGATCCATGATTACCATCACAGCTTGCGCTACCGCCGTATGTCTTATGAACAACCTTCCGATTTCCATCGGAACCGTTGTACCCTTCATTATGACTCTGGGTATCGCTATGGTGGCAAGCCCCGGTGCTCCCGGCGGATCCATCATGACAGCACTTCCTTTCCTCTATATGATTTTCGGTAAGGAAGCAGGAGATCCCAACGGCCCCATCTGTGCCATCATGGTGGCTTTATACATCACCCAGGACTCCTTCGGAACCGCTTGTAATGTATCCGGAGACAATGCCATCGGTGTTGTAGTCAATGAGATTAACGAAAGACTCTTTGCGAAGAAGGCGTAAAGAATTAACCGCCTGCGAAAGCAAATCTCGAGATACAGAGCTTTTTTGGATTTGGAAATATTTACAAAGAAAATATAAACAAATCATAAGAATTTGAAGAAAAAGGGAGTGTACTTACTATACTCCCTTTTTTTCTATTATTGTTTATGGTATATTTTACTAGGAAATAAAGCAATTTTTAGATAGATTTTGTCGTTTGGAATAAGCGGGGGAGAATCAGAAGTATTGCCCGTTGTTCCCGGATGGAAGAAAATACCGTGTTAAGTTGAAGCTATCATAAAACACAAAGGAGAGCTTATGAACGTTTTTAACATTATCGGTCCGATTATGATCGGGCCAAGCAGTTCCCATACCGCAGGTGCGGTTCGTTTGGGAAGAGTAGTAAACAAGGTGGCAGGCTCGGATGACTTTAAGGAGTTGGACATCGAGCTGTCAGGTTCTTTTGCCAGAACCTACAGAGGGCATGGTACGGACAGAGCTTTGCTTGCCGGAATTATGGGCTATCACAGCTATTCCGAAGAGATTCGGGATGCTTTGCAGATTGCCAAGGATAGGGGAATTGATTATCGTTTCATTGAAAATGATATTCCCGGGGCTCATCCCAATACCGCCCGCATTCATTATGTCCTTCGGAACGGACAGGAGGGTACGGTAGAAGGTGCCAGCATCGGAGGCGGAAATATTCGTGTAGATGTGATTAACGGCCTGAGAGTGGATTTTACCGGAGAAAGCAATACCATTCTGGTTTTGCATCGGGATAAGCCGGGCATGATAGCGTTGGTAACCCAGATTATGTACGATAAATATAAGGATTTGAATATCGGAAACTTCCGTTTAAGCCGTCCGGAAAAGGGTGGAATTGCTTTAATGACCATCGAAATAGACCAGATGCCGCCGGAAGAACTGATGGACGAAATCAATAAGCTTCCCAATGTGGAGAATGCCTTACTGATTCGTGCAATTTAGTGTTCATTCGAGCGCATTTATTATAGCGCATTTATTATAGAGAATTGATTAGATACAGCATTGATTAGATACAGCATTGAATAGATAGAGCATTCATTAGATAAGCTGCGAGACTATTTGGTGGTACATTGGCTACCAAAGAAAGGTCTAGGGCAGGAGGAAAAAATGATTAAATACGATACAATTAAAGAAATATGTGATAAGGCAGAGGCGCGGGGAATCAAAATCAGCGAACTTTGCCTGGAAGACCAGTCAGAGCAGATGGGGCTTCCTAAAGAAGAAATCTATGCCATGATGGAGAAGAATTTCGATGTGATGGTGGAATCCGTTGGAAAGGGAGGGGATAAGAACCTCCGTTCCACTTCCGGGCTTACCGGAGGAGAGGGAGCAACCATGCTGGAGTATTCTCAGAAAGCTCAAGGCGGTTTGATGGGAGAGTTTATGACCAAGGCTATCGGCAGGGCGATGTGCGTGTCCAACTGTAATGCAGCCATGGGAAGAATTGTGGCAACCCCTACTGCCGGATCCTGCGGAATCTTGCCGGGCTGTCTGGTTTCCATGTATCAGGACAAGGGCTATAATAAGAAAGATATCGTGATGTCTATCTTTACTGCAGCGGCTTTCGGTATGGTCATTGCCAAGCAGGCCTCCATTGCGGGAGCTGAGGGAGGATGCCAGGCGGAGTGCGGTTCCGCTTCCGGTATGGCAGCAGCATCTTTGGTGGAGCTTATGGGGGGGAGTCCCAAGGCTTGCGGAGATGCTTTAGGAATGTCCCTGGTGAACCAGATGGGCCTGGTTTGTGATCCGGTGGCAGGCCTTGTGGAAATCCCCTGTGTAAAAAGAAACGTATCCGGAGTAGTGATTGCTTTCTCCTCTGCGGATATGGCCTTGGCAGGAGTAGAGCTGAAGATTCCTGTAGATGAATGTATTGCGGCGATGAAGTCGGTAGGAGACAGCATGTCCAGCGCCTTGAAGGAAACCGCCATGGGCGGCTTGGCAGCCAGCCCCACAGGAATTCGTTTAAGAAAAGAAGTCTTCGGAGAATAAGCAATAGGGGCTATAAAATCAGAATAGTTTTTCTACGCAATATAGGTCTAAAATTGGGGCACGCTACCGCTAGCCTCGCCCTGCAGCGGATACTAAGCGAAAAACTGCAGTACCTTTGTTTTTCGCAAGTACCGGCGGGCTCAGACTACCCCTTATTTAGACCTATATTGCATAGTTAATTCTATTTATTCAGATTTTATAGTCCCTAATTGCTTCTTTTTAAACTATAGGGAAGAAGTGTTGAATTTTTATCGCCCCTATTGCTTTTATTTATGGAGATTTCTTTTTTCTTAAGACTTATTCCTTTCTACTTTTCTGACTAGCCAAGGGGAGGCCTAAGGCGTACAATAGGAAGCACTAACATGAAAAGAGAGGAAAATGAGGACATGGCGATAAATGCACAGAAGAAAATACTACCGACAGCAACAAAGCAGACAGGAAGAAGGGAAAGAAGCTTAAAAAGCAATTATTTTCAAAAAATTGCCCTTGGGCTTCTTTTTTCCGGAATTTTGACATTTTCTCATACCGGGAAAAGTTTTGCACTGGATCGTTTTCTGACGGGAACCTATGGAAACGGCATTCCCATCGGGGGAAAGACTGTAGAGGAGGCCAAGGCCTATCTAGAAGGAGCCTATAGTCAGGATTATGTCCTTTATCTTATAGGAAGAGAAAAAACGGAAGAGATTTCCGGAAAGGATATCGGCTATCATTTACAGGCAGCTACCAATCTTCCGGAAATTTTACAGAAGGAAGCGGAAAGTGGAGCCCAGGGAAGCCCGGATCAAAGAATCGATTATTCTTTGGAAGGCAGTACCGCAAGCTATGATACCGTGAAATTGAAAGAAAAACTGGAAGAGCTTTCCATGGTAAAGGATGCCAAGGAGACCAGAACCGCCAGCGTGGTGAAGGAAAACGGAGTCTACACCATTATTCCGGAGCAGGAAGGAAATTCCCTGAACTGGGATAGACTTTGGGCAAGGGTGGAAAGAGCCCTGCAAAGAGGAGAGAACACGATTCAGCTGTCCGATGAGGGAATCTATGATGCCATCACCCAGAGAAAGGCAGATTTAGAGGGCAAGGTTGATGCCATGAATAAGCTTTCCTCTGTGACGATTGTTACCAACATTTTAGGGAATAAGGAAAGCTTGACGGGAGAGCAGCTGCAGGAAATGGTTACCGGCGTGAACGCTTCCGGCTTAAGCTTTGATGAAGATAAGCTTCTGGCTTATGCCCAGTCCTTGGAAAATAAGTACGGAAATCTGGGAAACACCGTATCCTTCCATTCTGCCAGCGGAAAAGACATTGCCATGAATACCCCTTACGGCTTACACATCAATGTGGCGGCGGAAAGGGATGCGTTACGTGCTGCGATTGCCTCTCTGCAAAGTCAGGAGAGAGAACCGGTTTATGTATATCGGCCGGCACAGTATGCTCAGCCCCAGTTTGGAAATACTTTCCTGGAGATTGACCTGGGATTGCAGCATGTGTATTACTATGAAAATGGCGCTTTAACTTGGGAGAGTCCCACAGTAACCGGTATGCTGACAGCGGATCGGGCGACACCAAGCGGTGTATTTTTCCTGAAAGGAAAAGAAACCAACAGAACCCTAAAGGGAAAAATGGTGGACGGAAAGCCGGAATATGAGGCTCCTGTGTCCTATTGGATGCCCTTTAATGGAAACATTGGTTTACATGATGCCACTTGGCGTTCCAAGTTCGGCGGTAACATTTATGTGAAGAACGGTTCCCACGGCTGTATCAACCTGCCGAAGAACAAGGCAGCAGAGCTTTTTGCCAAAATTCAGAAGGGATGCCCGGTAGTGGTTCATCCATAAAAGAAAGATAAGTAAGAAAGTAAGCAAGTCAGTAAGAAAGTCAGTCAATAAGAAAGTCAGTAAGAGTGTAGTTATCGGAGGCTTAGAGCTTTCGCTAACTACACTTTTTTCATCTGTAAAGTAAAGCTGTTAAAAGAAGAAAAGCACTCCTGCTAGTAAGCCTGTATTTCACTTTGCGTTGTTGGGCTTAAGATCAAAAGAAAAATAATGATAAAAATGCTGGATAAAAAAAGGAAAATTCGTTAAGATAATGTCCTTACGAGAAAGTTCAGTGCAGTATGAAATACAGAATATAGAAAAAAAGAAAAGACCTAAGCTTTGGAAAGAAAGTACAGAACTTAGGGAGTAGACAAGGCTTTTGTAGTAGAGTAGAGCATAAAAGTAGTATAGAAAAGGGGTGACTATGCAAACAAAGAATATTATGGTGAGAAGGTATATTGGAATGCTTTTGGGAGTACTGGTAATTTCCATCGGCATCGCCCTGTTTAAGGAGTCTCATTTGGGAAATGACCCGATTTCCGCCTTAAATATGCGTTTGGCGGAAATTTTCGGAATTTCTTTGGGGCAGCAAAACATGATCGCCAATGTGCTGTTTTTCATGGTTCAGCTTGCCTTCGGCCGAAAGTATATCGGTGCGGGAACCTTTGCCAACGGCATTTTGATAGGCTATATCGTGACTTTCTTCTATGAAATATTTACAAAGTACTTCGGATATGCGGAGGAGCAGGGTTTGGCGGTGCAGTTGATTTGGGTAAGCCTTGCGGTGGTGGTAACTTCCTTCGGCGTTTCTCTGTACCAGACAGCGGACCTGGGGGTTGCGCCCTATGATTACCTTTCCTTGGGCTTAAGGGACAAGACCAAGAAGCATTATTACGGATGCAGAATGTTAACAGACGGTTTGGCAGCTCTTGGCACCTTCCTTACCGGAGGATTGGTAGGAATCGGAACCTTGGTTTCCGCCCTTTTCCTGGGACCGATTATTCATTTCTTCGACGTGCATTTTTCCGAGAAGTGGATTGGCTATACCCCAAGCGGTGAAAAGGCGGAAGAAGAGCGGGATTTAGAGAATAAAAGCAAAGAATAAAGAGAGAAGAAAAGTAAAGTTTAAGGGAGATAAAAAGCAAGGAATAAAAAAAGAGAAAAGCATGGAATCAAAGAAAAGAAAAATTGTTATGAAGAAATTTACTTATGACTAAAAAAATGGAACCATTTTACCAAAGAGGCGTAAAAATGCTTCCAAAATAAGAAAATGTCAGAATTTCGTAAAAAACACGGGATGAAAATGTAAAAACACTAGGCAGTTTTGTAAGAATGCGTTAGTGAATCTTCATCTTGTGTTTTTATTTTCGCCACATTTTCTCCCTAAAATGGCAAACTGTAACACAAACCATAAAGGAGAGTTTATGCAGGACGCGAATTTTACAGTAAAGAACAATAGAACAGAAGAGGGAAATTCCGTAAACGGGAATTTAGGAAAAGCGAATCGGAAAGGAATGAGAAGAAGCGCTCTTAAATTTGGGAAAAAAGGCTTAGCCCTTGCCCTTGCTCTGATGAGTTTGAGCATGAGTACTGCTTTCACTGCTTCCGCAAGTCCAAAGGAAGAGGAGCTTTTGGTATTTTCCGAGGAGGGTGCTATCATTTCTCAGGAGGATCAGTCCACTACTTTATTTTCCGACGATGTTTTGGTGGGAGATACTGTCAGCAGAAGTCAGCAGATTGTAGATTATGCAACCCAGTATATCGGCAGACCTTATCGCTACGGCGGAGTAAGCCTTCTTCACGGATCGGACTGTTCCGGCTTCTTAATGGGAATCTTCGGACACTTCGGCATCGGCCTTCCCCATTCCTCTGCAGAGATTGGAACCATGGGAACCAATGTGGGCTCTTTGGCAAATGCGATTCCCGGTGATGTTTTGGCTTATGCAGGCCATGTAGGAATCTATTTAGGAAACGGAAGAATGCTTTCCGCATTGAATTCCCGCTCCGGTGTAACCATTGAATCTGCAACCTACAAGCCTATAAAATCCATTAGAAGGTTCGTATAAAAATATTTTTCTTTAAAAAATAAGAAAATCGCTTATACTCTATATCATACCGCCGATATTACTATCACAAGGATAAAATTCCTAAGAAAATTATCCCTCAAATAGTTATCAAGTTCTCCTAGTAGAATGTGTGTGATAAAAAAGTCCACGAAAGTGGCAAATGCGGCAAAAAGCCCCGGAATGCTGAGCTTATCAGCGTCCCGGGGCTTTTTGTATCCGGATATTTTCGGAAACTCTTACTGAATTCTGAAAAACTCTTACAGTTCTATGGACGGTATTGCATTTGCCCTTGAAAAGCTGATAAGCTAACGAAGTTAAAGATGATGGAGGAAGTATGGAATTTCAGAAGAAAGGGCGAAGAGTCGCCGTCCTGACCGTCCTGTCGTTAAGCCTGCTTTTTGGACAAAGCGTAAGCTATGCCGCGGGCCCCGGGGACAGTCTGGGAAAAAATGCAGGGAACAGCACAGGAAGCAGTACGTCAAGCAGTACCAACAATTTGAGCCAGAGCAACAGCTCCTCTTCGGGGGCTTTAGATTACTCCGGCTGGTACGGTTATACCAACGCGGACGGCTCCGATTTAAAGTATCTGGAGAAGGGAACCGAGGTTTCCAAGTTCCAGAATGAAAACGGTCCCATTGATTGGGATGCGGCGAAGAAGGACGGATTGGACTTTGTCATGATTCGTATCGCCTACGGCACCAAGGAAGACGCCTATTTTGATGAGAACGTAAAGGGCGCTCAGAAGGCCGGTATTAAGGTGGGAGCCTACCTTTGCTCCACAGCGAAAAATATGGACGATGCCTTGGCAGAGGCCAAGCTTACCGTAAAGAAGATTAAGCCCTATAAGTTTGAATATCCGGTAGCCTATGACCTGGAGGTCGGCTCCATGCTTTCCGACGGCCTTACGAAGGAAGGGCTTACCGCCATGACCAACGCCTACTGTAAGAGGGTGAAGGATGCGGGATTTATTCCTATGGTCTATGCCAATAAAACCTGGCTGACCAAACACATGAATTTATCGGATTTACCCTATGATGTGTGGTTTGCGGCCTATCCCTTGGATCGGGTGTATCGTCCGGTAGAGGGAAGTACCACCACCATTTGGCAGTCCAGTGAAAAGGGTGTGGTGCGAGGCATCAAAGGACTGGTTACCACGGAATTTTCCTGGAAGGCTTACGGCGGAGGCAATCCTTCCGAGAAAAATGCCGGAAAGTCCGGCAGTGCTTCCGGGAACAGCTCCAACAATGGCGGAAATTCTTCTAATAATTCCTCCGATAACGGAAAGAACAGCAATAATTCCAATAACGGAAATTCCGGAAAGAATGGCGGTAATAAGAACGGCAACAATTCCGGCGGTGCTTCCGGAAATAACTCTTCCAATGGAGGCAACACAAGCCTGAATAAGGAAGAAAACAGTACCATCAGCACCGGCGGACCTACAGCAGAGTCTCAGACTTCCGTGGAAAACGGTTGGGTACAAAGCACTCCCGGAAAGTGGCAGTATAAGGAAAATGGAAAGGCTGTCACCGGCTGGAAAAAGGTATCGGATAAGTGGTACTTTATGAATTCCGACGGCAATATGCAGACCGGCTGGGTGAAGGATCAAAGCAGCTGGTATTTCTTAGATGACCAGGGGGCAATGCGAAGCGGCTGGATCAAAGATAACGGAAACTGGTACTTCCTGAAGGACAGCGGGGCAATGGCCAAGAACTGGCAGAAGGTCTCCGGAAAATGGTATTGGCTTTCCGAGGACGGCGCGATGCGAACGGGCTGGAGAAATCTCAATAATGTATGGTATTATATGGAAGATTCCGGCGCGATGGTAGCGGATACCACGAGAAACATTAACGGAGTGGACTATCGTTTTGACGCCTCCGGTGCATGGCTTCCCTAAAGATAATACAATGTCCTACTATCGCCGATGAAGATAAGGGAAAGTAAGGCTTCTCAATATGAGAATAAAAATAAGAAAGAGGAGAATACTATGCTAAAGAAAAAAGAAAGCATTTTCAAAACAGCAGGAAAGAAGGCTCTGGTTTTGGGGCTGGCAATGTGTGCTTTATGGAGCATTCCTGCATTTGCGGAGGATAAGCCGGTAAGCCGTGTGCAGATCGACATCAGCCCCAGTGAAGATTTGGAGCTGGAGTCCGGTAAGACTTATGCCAAGCCTGAGGCTGTGGCTATGGACAGCGGCTACGAGGTTTCCGGATTTTCCATTGACGGAAAGAATCAGGGCTCTCCCAAGAAGCCCTATACCTATACCATTTCCGTGAAGGCGGAGGGGGGAAATGTCTTTGACGACAATACCGTGGTAGAGGTTCGAGGCGCTTATGAAATGGCGGTAACCGAGAAATCCAAGACAAGCATTAAGCTTAAGGCAAATGCCTATCCCTTCACCATTTTGAAGGAGCCGACAAACTTTACCCAGGACGGAACTTTGATTCGTTGGGGAAAGGTGGATTACGCTTCCGGCTATGATGTAGTGATTTACTACACCACCAAAAACGGAGACGACAAGGTAGCAAAGAAGTCCGTAAACGGTACCAGCATTAACGTGAAGTCCTATTCCGAAAACGGAAAGGAATTTGACCATATCGCCGTAAGAGCCAAGTATGACAAGAAGGATGATTTGGCGCAGTATATTGCGGATTCACAGTATGTGGAGCCCTCCGGTGATGTGGACGGAGAGTATTCCGATGACGGCTACATTTTCAACCTGATTACCCTGAAAGCAAAGGGCATCAGCAAGGGAAGCTTTAAGGAATACAGTGCCAAGAAAAAGAAGAAGACTGCAGCAGAGAAGGCTAAGGACAATAAGAAGAGACCTTCCAATGACTACTATGGAAATACCGAGGATAGCGGTAATGCTTCCGGTGGTCCCTCCGGTGCGGTTTTAGGCTGGAGACAGAACGGAGAAGACTGGTATTTTGAGGAGAACGGTCAGCTTTCCAAGGGCTGGAAGCAGATTAAAGACCAGTGGTATTTCTTCGATGAGGATGGAAAAATGCTTACCGGTTGGAGAAAGATTGGTGAGCAATGGTATTATCTGGATCAAAATGCAGCAAGTGCCGGTGCGATGCTTAGCGGATGGGCATTTTTAAACAATCAGTGGTACTACTTGGAGCCAAAGGCCGAGGGACAGGGAAAGATGCTCACCGGGTGGCAGGAAATCAACGGACAGTGGTACTATTTCCAGCCGGAGAACGGTGCAATGCTCAGCGGATGGCAGAATATCGGAGATAAGTGGTATTTCCTGAATGTGAATAAGGAAGGGGTTCCCGCAGGCGCTATGCTGAAGGATACCGTACAGGATGGCTACACCATCAACGGGGAAGGTGTTCGGCAGTAAGCAAAACGGTTTTGGAAGCATGCTGTTTGAGACAGATAGGGAAAATTCTTGCTTTTTATGAGGAAGGATTTGTAACCTTTGGGAGAGATAATCTGTCTACGTAAAAGAGACTATTTTCGATATGTTTGCGGCCCTTATGGCAAAAGAGTATAGCTTGACGGTGGCAGCAAAGGAGAATTCAAGTTTTGCATGGCAAAGGAGTTATTAAAATGAAGAAAAAAGCTTTAGCAGTGGCATTGTTATTAAGTGGAACTTTGGCTTTCCACGGACAGGCTTTTGCGGATGAGTACAGTAACGGTACCATTCAGGGAGAAGCGCTTCCCAACGTGGTTCATGGCGTAAATCAACAGGCTTCCGGAACCCCCAAGGCACCCTGGCAGGATGCTTCCTTAACCCAGGCGGCTCAGGCAGCAAATACCGGTAACACGGGAAATAACGGTAACGGAAACAACGGCACAGGAAGTAATGCTTCAGTGTCCAACAGCTCCTCCAATACAGGAAGTTCCTCCGAGAGCAGTACCCAGGGCGCTACTACAAGTAATGCTCCTTTAAATGTGCAAAACGGCAGCTCTACCCCAACTTATACCGACAGTACCATCGGTTTGGGCGGCGCCAGCATTACCATGATTAAGGGAGAGCAAAGCGGACAGCAGATTTCCATTGTAATTGAGAGCAATGACGGCAGCTTAATCGTAGTGGACGGTGGTTTAAAGACCAATGCTCCCTACCTTGCAAAATACATTAAGGACAGAGGGGGAAAGGTAGCAGCTTGGCTCCTTACCCATCCTCATGAAGACCATGTAGGTGCCCTTGCGGTAATCCTTGAGCAGCAGAAGAAGGAAGGTCATCCGGATTATTACAACATTGACCCGGGACAGATTTACTACGGCTTTGCGCCATTAGCCTTCTATGAGCAGTATGAGCCGGCTCACCGTATTCCCATGATGAAGGAAATTATGGAAGATCTGGCCCAGTACGACAGTGCAAAGCGCCATGAAAGCTCCCCTGCAGGAACCAGTTTCACCTATGGCAATGTGGCGGTAGAGGTTTTGAACACTCCTTATTCCATTCCTATCGACTCAGGAAACAACAGTTCCGTTTGCTATATGATTACCATTAACGGAAAGAAGCTTCTGATTACCGGAGACCTTCCCTATGAAGCGGCAGGGAAACTGATGGAAGAAAGAGGTGCCGATAAGCTTAAGGCGGATATCGTGCAGATGGCTCATCACGGACAGCACGGCGGATCCTTTGCCTTCTATAGTGCGGTACATCCCAGATATGCTTTATGGCCCAGCTCTCAGGAACTTTGGAACAAACGTAAGGATGCCTTCACTGAAGATCAGGAAAGCTATACCGTGGCTTTGACCAAATTCTGGATGAATAAGCTGGGTGTGGAGAAGAACTTCGTTATGGCGGATGGAAACTGGGTACTGAAGTAAGGTGGAAAAGCCCTGTGCCCATAAAGAAAAAGTGCTGTATCCTAAAGAAATAGTTATGTACCGTTGAAGAGAAAAAGCCTCGTATCCTTAGAAAAAGCTTCGTATCCTTAGAGAAGACTTGCTTTTTTACCCAAGAATCTTTATACTTAAGAGAAAGTTTTTGGGGAAAGGATAAAAATATGGAACAGTGGAATGTAGAAGCTTTCAGAGATAGAGCTAAGAAGTTCACAGAAGATGCAAGAGCATTAAGCAATGATTTTCAATATGCCATTGGCTTAAGAGAGAAGCAGAAAGAAGGAGAAGATATGAAGAAAAAGATTTGTACCGTACTGGCCATCATCGGTGGAATCATCGCTTTTTGCGGATTGGCTTACGGCGTATATCGTTTGCTTGCTCCGGATTATCTGGAGGATTACGAAGACTACGATGATTTAGAGGATGAAGATTATCTGGAAGAGGAATAATCTTATTGCATAGTGCTTTGTGTGAAAGAAAAAGAGGCAGTAGCCTCTTTTTTTTATACAGAGCTTGGTGGTGGTTGAAGATTTTGACATTCGATTCATTTTAGAGTGCAATATTTAAAGTGCGGCCTTTTTTACGTTTAAACGTTGAAAAAACATCGTGAATAAATGATTAGAGAAACATAAAATGAACAAAATGCACCAAAAATGGTGCAAATAATAGCATTTTATGCTATACTAAGAAAAAATAAGGAGGTCTTATGATAGGAGAAAATATTCGAAAGCTTAGACATACACAGGGACTTACCCAACCTGAGTTTGCGGAAAGAATAGGTGTTTCTCGCAATAGCTTAAGTCGATATGAAAATGGAAGTAGTCCTATTTCAACGGATATTATTGATCGTATTTGCCAAGCGTTTCAAGTTTCTTATAGAGAAATAGTAGGAGAAGAAAAGATGATTAATCCACTGGAAGAATACCAACTAAGCTCCAAAATAGATTTATTTAAAGAGCGGGCAGCATCTATTCTGGCCAGACTATACCATTTTCAAGATAAACATGCCATAGCATTTGATGATGAGAAAAATCCATGGGTTTTACTGGGAGATGATTTGTCTATGATTTTACAAGATAAAATCTATACTATTCAGAGCATCGAAGAGCTAGAACGATATCAGGGATATTTGGATGGCATTGAAAGAATGTTGGATTTGGCGGAACAACAGAAAGGCCGAAGGAAGATTAAAACTGTTACAGGAACGAAATGGTAATACAGGAGAAGAGTAGAGGAATTTTCCTTTAAAAAAGGGTCAAAAGAAAGAGGTCAGGAGATATGGCAAAAGAAAATACAAATAGCAAAATAGAGGAGGCTGTGCAGCAGCAGGAAAAACACTGGTGCCAAAATCAGGATCGTTGCGGCGGCTGCTTTTATCAGGAAATTCCCTATGAAGAGGAAGTGGAGAAAAAGGAGCGGGAGATTCGAGACTTATTTGATCCGGTGATTCAGGGAAACTATCTTTTTGAGGGCATCATTTCTTCTCCAAAGAAAGAAGCCTACCGTAATAAGATGGAATTTTCCTTTGGGGATCAGGAAAAGGATGGCCCCCTTTGCTTGGGATTGCACCAAAAAAGAAGCTTTTTCAACATTTTAAATACGGAAGACTGCCGCCTGCCCCATCCGGATATGGGAGAGATTTTATTGGCTACAAGACTGTATTTTCAAGAGCAGGGACTTGGCTATTATCACAAAAAGCGCCATGAGGGCTATCTTCGCCATCTCTTAATCAGAAGGGCGGAGAAGACGGGAGAGATTTTACTCTCTCTGGTGCATAGTACCCAGCTTCCTGCCGAAGAGGAAGAAAAGATTTTAAGCGGCTGGAGAGATAGACTGCTTTCCTTGGAAAAGGAAGGAAAGTTGGAAGGTAGCTATGCGGGCATTTTACATACGAAAAATGACAGCTTGGCGGATGCAGTCATTAACGACGGAACAGAGGCTCTCTACGGAAAAGATTATTTTTATGAGGAGCTTTTAGGTTTAAACTTTAAAATCACGCCATTTTCCTTCTTCCAAACCAATACCCTGGGTGCAGAAAAGCTCTATGCTAAGGTACAGGAGTACTCCAGCTTTTCCGAAAATGCAGAGGAAAAGCCTGTGATTTACGACCTTTATTCCGGAACCGGCACCATTACCCAGCTGATGAGTAAGGTGGCAAAGCAGGCCATCGGGGTGGAAATCGTGGAAGAGGCAGTGGATGCCGCCAAGGAAAATGCCAAGGAAAATCAGGTGAAGAACTGTATCTTCTATGCCGGAGATGTGCTGAAGGTACTGGAGGCAGGGCAGGGAGCGACTGAGCTTCCCTATCCGGACTTTATTATTGTGGATCCTCCAAGAGACGGAATGCATAAGAAGGCCTTGGAAAAAATCATTTCCTACGGGGTGAAGCGACTGGTCTATGTGGCTTGTAAGCCAAAGAGCCTGGCAAGAGACTTGGAAGCTTTACAAAATGACGGATATAAGGTACAAAAGTTATGTGCTGTAGACATGTTTCCCAGAACCAATAATTGCGAGGTGGTGGCGTTGTTGGAGAAAGAGGAATCGTAGTTTGTATATATAGTAGTAAGGAGAGAAAAGGTGTTAAAAAGAATTTTAAATATTTCATTGGCTTATGTTGGAGTTGTTATTGGTGCCGGATTATCCTCCGGTCAGGACTTGATGCAATACTTTGTCAGTTTTGGTAAGTGGGGGATTATAGGAACCATTGTTCTTGGTATCATAAGTGTAGTTTTTGGTAAAATTATCATTACGCTAGGCAGTTATTTCCGATCTAATGATCACTCTGAAGTTCTTTCACAAATAGCCGGACCGATTACGAATAAAATCCTTGATATAGCTTTAATCGTTTCTTGCTTTGTAGTCGGTTTAGTTATGATTGCCGGAGCCGGTTCAAACCTTAATCAGCAGTTCGGTCTCCCATTTTGGGCAGGAGGATTGTTGTGTGCTGCACTAATAATCATTGTCAGCTTTCTTGATTTCGAAAAAATTACTGGTGTACTTGGGATATTTACACCCATAGTTTTTATCATGATTATAATTATTGCAGTCCACACTTTTACAAATCGGAGCTTTGATTTCGATGAATTAGAAGCAATTTCAGCCACAATCCCTAGTCCAATGCCAAATGTATGGATTTCTTTACTAAATTATTTTGCACTTGCGGTAATGACGGCAGTCCCCATGGCTTTTGTACTAGGCGGATCCATTATGAGGATTGGTGTGGCAGAGAAAAGCGGTATTTTGGGCGGTCTTGGTGTTAGCATTATTATTACTGTTGTAACTTGTGTCTTATATGCAAATGTTAAACTAGCTTCTACAGTTGATATGCCCATGTTAGCAATCGCTGAACAGATTCACCCCATTTTTTCGCTAATATATGCTTTTGTCATCTATGGGCTAATTTTTAATACAGCTTTCAGCTTATTCTATGCATTGGCAAAACGCTTCTCTTCCGACAATCCTAAGCGTTTCTATCCCATTTTGATTGGTACTGTAGTAATAGGATATGCGTTATCCTTTATGGGCTTTAAAGAATTAGTGTCTATTATGTATCCAATTTTGGGATATATTGGCTTTGTGATGCTTGCGATATTAACTATTGCATGGATAAAAGAAAAATCAAATATAAAAGGCGAGAAATTTTTAAGACGTAAAATGATACGATTGATTACTAAGAAATATGATGATAATCAAGATTATACAATTAAAGATAAAGAAAAATTTCATCAGCTGGGCGAAGATTCAATTGTTGATACGCAGAGTATTAAGAGTGATATTAAGGATCTTATTAAAGAGGAATTTAACGATGATACAAGATAAATGATGGAGGGTTTTGTGCGTTGAGTATGGTTTTTTCATACTCTCTAAAAATGCAGCAATACGCAAAAATTTTATGAGTATAATTGATTTGATCCACGAATAGGAGTACAACTTACTCGTTATAAAAATGCGTATTGCCGCAAAAATTTTACAAATATAAAGGCACGAGATGATTATTGAACGTAAGATTTACATAGAATTTCTTATTAGATCCGGAATCGTTAGAAAAATAAGAAAATAAAAGATGAGGAATAAATTGTATCCTCAATCAAGCAACGAGCTTGAAACTTTGTGTTTCTATACTAGTGACAATGAATTGTGAAGTGGTGGCGCTGCTGGCGAAGGAGGAATCGTAGAAATACTTCGTTTAAGGCAGTTTTACAAGTATTTTGACCTTGTGGAAGATGCTGATGGAGGAAGAAGAAAAGATTCTGAAAATTTCATATAAATGGTGAGAAAAGGCGATGGTGTGAACTGTCGTCTTTTTTACTTATAAATTTTAGAAAGATGAAGTTATCATTTGATTTTTTTACTTTTTCATGACAAACTATTCAGAGAACGAAAAGGAGAGGGAAAAGCATGATTGATACAAAGAAGGAGAAGGAGCGTGAAGAACTGCATCGTGCGATATGGGCAATCGCTGATGAGCTCCGTGGTGCTGTGGATGGTTGGGATTTTAAGAACTATGTCCTTGGAACCATGTTTTACCGCTATATTTCTGAAAATCTAACAAACTATATCAATTCCGGTGAACAGGAAGCCGGAAACATTGATTTTGATTATGCCAAAATGTCCGACGTCGATGCAGAAGAAGCTCGCGAGGGATTGGTAGAAGAAAAAGGATTTTTTATTCTTCCTTCGGAGCTTTTCTGTAATGTAAACAAGGAATCCGACAATGACGAAAATCTGAATGAAACCTTGGAGCGTGTATTTAACCATATCGAAAGCTCTGCAATAGGATCATCTTCTGAAAGCAGTTTTGCCGGATTGTTTGATGATTTTGATGTGAACAGCAACAAGCTTGGCTCTACTGTTGCAAAGAGAAATGAACGACTTGCAAAACTTCTGCATGGTGTAGCAAATATGAATCTTGGGGATGTGAAGGAACATGATATTGATGCCTTTGGCGATGCTTATGAATATCTGATGACCATGTACGCATCCGGTGCAGGAAAATCCGGCGGCGAGTTTTTTACCCCTGCTGATGTTTCCGAATTGCTTACCAGGCTTGGTACGGTAGGCAAGACGGAAATCAATAAAGTCTATGATCCTGCCTGCGGCTCAGGCTCTTTGCTTCTGAAAGCGGAAAAGGTTTTGGGCAGAGATGCTGTCAGAAATGGCTTTTATGGACAGGAAATCAATATCACCACATATAACCTCTGCCGTATCAATATGTTCCTGCACGATATTGGTTTTGATCAGTTTGACATTGCCTGCGAGGACACTTTGACTGTGCCGCAGCACTGGGACGATGAACCCTTTGAGCTGATTGTTTCCAATCCTCCCTATTCCATCAAGTGGGCCGGCGATGATAACCCGCTTCTGATTAATGACCCTCGTTTTTCTCCTGCCGGCGTTCTTGCACCGAAATCGAAAGCAGACCTTGCCTTTATCAT
>NZ_DBHIGR010000005.1:0-30919 GCF_057249185.1 Oribacterium sp. | reverse complement strand
TTTCGTTTTATTGTAAACGGAAAAGAGGTGGAAACAAAGGAAGATAAGCCTTTGCTTCGTTTTCTTCGTGACGATTTAAAGTGCAAGTCCGTAAAAGACGGTTGCAGTGAAGGAGCCTGCGGTACCTGTACCATTTTGATTGATGGAAAGGCTGTGCGTTCCTGTATTTTGTCTACCAAAAAGGCAGTGGGAAAGAACATTGTTACCGTTGAAGGACTGAGCCTTCAGGAGAAGGAGGCCTATGTCTATGCTTTTGGACGTGCCGGTTCCGTACAGTGTGGATTCTGTATTCCCGGTATGGTGATGAGTGCCAAGGCTTTAATCGATGTGAATCCGAATCCAACAGAAGAGGATATTAAGAAAGCCATCCGCTCCAACATTTGCAGATGTACAGGCTATAAGAAGATTATCGAAGGAATTGCGCTTGCGGCCAAGGTGCTTCGGGGAGAGGAAAAAATTCAGTCCGATCTGGAAACCGGAGAAGACTTCGAGGTTGGACAGTCTGCCTTCCGTGTGGATGTTCGAGAGAAGGTTTTGGGAACCGGAGAATATCCTGATGATGTGGAGATGGAAAACATGGTTTACGGAGGGGCTGTTCGTACAGAGTATCCAAGAGCCAAGATTTTAAAGATTGCTACAGAGGCGGCAGAGAGTCTTCCCGGCGTTCTTGCTATCTTAAAGGCTGAAGATGTTCCCAACAACAAGGTGGGACATATTCAGCAGGACTGGGATGTTATGATTGCCGAAGGGGACACAACTCGTTGCATCGGAGACGCTCTTTGCCTGATTGTTGCTGAGACTCCTTCTATTTTGGAGGCGGCGAAGAAGCTGGTGAAGGTAGAGTACGAAGTGCTGGAGCCGGTAAGAAGCATTGCAGAGGCTAAGGCGGAAAATGCGCCTAAGCTTCATCCTAACGGAAATCTTTGCCAGCAAAGACACGTAACCCGTGGAGATGCCAAGACAGCCATTGCGGGAGCAAAGTATGTAGTAACTGACAGCTTTAAGACCCCCTTTACAGAGCATGCCTTCATGGAGCCGGAGTGCGCCATTGCCTTCCCTTATAAGGACGGTGTGAAGGTTTATACCACTGACCAGGGTGTATATGATACCAGAAAAGAAATTGCCATCATGATGGGCTGGGATCCTTCCAGAATCGTGGTAGAGAACAAGCTTGTAGGTGGCGGATTCGGCGGTAAGGAAGACGTTTCCGTACAGCATATTGCCGTGCTGATGGCTTTAAAGGTGGGAAGACCGGTAAAGGTAAAGTTCACCCGTCAGGAATCCATCAACTTCCACCCCAAGCGTCATGCTATGGAGGGTACTTTTACTCTGGCTTGTGATGAAAATGGTATTTTCCAGGGCTTGGATTGTGAAATCTACTTTGACACCGGAGCCTACGCATCCCTTTGCGGACCGGTACTGGAGAGAGCTTGTACTCACTCCGTTGGTCCTTACACCTATCAGAACACCAATATCTATGGATACGGCTATTACACTAATAACCCGCCTGCAGGAGCATTTCGCGGATTCGGTGTGTGCCAAAGTGAGTATGCATTGGAAATGTTGATTGATAAGCTGGCTGAGAAGGTAGGCATCAGCCCCTGGGAGATTCGTTTCCGTAACGCCATCGAGCCGGGAAAGGTTCTTCCCAACGGACAGATTGCGGATTCCTCTACAGCCCTTAAGGAAACCTTATTGGCGGTAAAGGACATTTACGAAGCCAACAAGAGCAGAGCAGGTCTTGCCTGCGCAATGAAGAATGCCGGTGTAGGTGTAGGTCTTCCGGATAAGGGAAGAGCTAGAGCGGTTATTAAAAACGGTGTGGTAGAGCTGTATACCGCAGCTTCCGATATCGGACAGGGCTGCCGTACCGTATTTATGCAGATGATGCACGATGGTACCGGTCTTCCGGTGGAGAAGATTGATCTTTCCAAGGGTTCCACAGAGGATTCTCCGGACTCTGGAACCACTTCCGGATCCCGTCAGACTCTGATTACCGGTGAGGCGGTAAAGGGCTTAGCCGTAGAGCTTAAGGGAGATTTGGACAAGGTAGGCGGAGACCTTTCCGCATTGGAAGGAAAAGAATATTTCTTCGAGTTCTTTGATCCCACAGATAAGCTGGGCGCAGACCTTCCCAACCCCAAGTCTCACGTAGCTTATGCGTATGCCACTAACCTGGTTCTTCTGGATGAACAGGGACAGGTAACGGATGTATATGCTGCCCATGACTCCGGAAAGGTTGTAAACCCGGTTGCGATTCAAGGACAGATTGAAGGTGGAGTATTGATGGGAATGGGCTATGCCTTAACTGAGGACTTCCCCTTAAAGGACTGCGTACCCACTGCTAAGCTTGGAACCTTGGGACTGCTTCGTGCTAACCAGATTCCTGACATCCATGCCATCTATGTAGAGAGGGATACACCTATCCCCTTCGCATTCGGTGCAAAGGGTATCGGAGAGATTGCCAGCATTCCTATTGCTCCGGCCATTGCCAATGCTTATTATGCCTTTGACCATGAGTTCAGAACCAAGCTTCCTATGGACAATACCTTCTATAGAAAGAAGAAGGCATAACCCGGAATAGCAAAAATATAAGCTCATGAATAAGGGACTATAAAAATCAAAAAAAAATAGATTTTCGGCAATATAGGTCTAAATGAGGGGGTAGTCTGAGCCCGTCGGTACTTGCGAAAAACAAGAGAAACGCAGTTTTTCGCTTAGTATCCGCTACGAGGCGAAGCTAGCGAGAGCGTGCCCCAAATTTAGACCTATATTGCTTAGAAAACTATTTTGATTTTTACAGTCCCTTCTTATAATTAAAGGAAAACCCCGAGGTTAGGGAAAAAACCTGGATTATGGGAAAAAGCTTCCGAATAACGGTAGAAATAAAATTAATTTTTTGTTAAAATAGGAGCATTATGAATCTTACCGCAATGCCAAAGGAGTAAAAATGGATAAGGAAGCATTGAAGAAAAGAATATTTGCAGAAGGAGAAAAGGCTAAGGGCGGTGTAAACCGCTTTCTGGAGGAAGAAAAGCAGGAGCTGTCGCATGAACCGGAACGGAAGGTAGAACAGCCACAAGCTATCCTTCAGAACTCGGAAAAATCCGGCCTTTCCTTTAAAGCACGAAAAGCCAGAAGGTGCAGATTTTTTAAGACAGCAAAGGAGAAAACAGAGGCATTTATCGAAAAAGCCGCCGCTCATGCAGAGGAAAGAGGCGTAAGAGGGCTTCCGGAAAGAAAATTTATTGCGTTAAAGAAGAGAAAGAAGGTGTTGCATGCCTTTGTCATTCCCTGCTATGGAGAATCCTCTTATCTGGAAGCATGCATTCAATCTCTTTTAAAGCAAAAAAATCCATCTCCTATTTATCTTTGCACCGCAACTCCCAATGCATTTTTAAAGAGGATTTCCAGGGAATATCGTTTGCCCTTGTTTGTTCGAAACGGAGAGCCCTCTTTGGCAAGGGATTGGAATTTTGCTTTGGAGGTAGGCAGAAAGAGAGCAAAGCTGGTGACCATTGCCCATCAGGACGATTTGTATCATGAAGATTACACTAAGGCTGTGGAGCATGCCTATTCCCTCTATCCGGATGCCAGCTTGATTTTTACTGCGGTACAGGACATTGACGGTATGGGACAGAAGCTGCCGAATGTTGCCGAGAAAGTGAAAAGAATCCTACGACTTCCCTATCATTTTACCCATCATACGGAAAAGAGCCTCTGGAAAAAGCTTCCCCTGCTTTTTGGCAACAGCATCTCCTGCCCCAGCTGTACCTATGTGACAGCACATTGCAGAAGATTATTATTCAAAAATGAGTATCGTTTTATTACGGATTGGGATGCCTTCCTGCATTTGGCGGAAAAAGAGGGGCGTTTCCTCTATATTAAGAAGGCTTTGCTTTCCTATCGAAGACACGAAGAGGCGGAAACCAGAAAGCAAATGAAGAATAAAAACCGCCTGAAGGAAGAAAAGGAACAATTCCGAAAGCTTCACGGCAAGTTTTTGGGAGGTCTTTTGGCGAAGGTTTACAGCCTGTCCGGAAAATGGGCGTAGTTTCCTTTAGGCCAAGCTGAGGCTTCGTTTCATAGCTTGTCTTTGTAAGAGGAGGGACACCAGTACGCAGGACAGCAACTTATCCACCAAGTTTCCGCTGACTGCTCCAAGGTAAACGGAGGTAAAGAGCTCTTGACCGGATTGCTTTAAGGCCATAATCACCAAGTCTGTTCCGGATCCGGTCAGTCCTCCGAAGAGGAAGATACGAATGGGGGCTCCAACCATTGGGCATAAAATGGCTAAAAGCAGTCCGGTAAGGATTGCCTTGGGAAGGCTGAAGCCATTCTTTCCGACTTTACTGATTAGGGCTACCACGACTGCAACCACTACATTGACCAAGGCAAAGGGGATTGCGCTGGGGCTGGCTGTAAAGCCCATCAGGAGGTTGGTAGCTACTCCGGTTAGGACGCCGTAGCCCATACCGTAGCAAGCCGCAATGAAAATGGTGCCGATGGTATCCATAAAAAGAAGGGGTATCTTTAGCATACTGACAAAATCTCCAAAAACTACATTTACCACCACTGCCAGCGCACAAAATAGCAGGATTTTCGTATTCTTATTCAGCTTGTTCATTGCAATTCTCCTTTATTAAATTCCTGCTGTATCACTTACCGTACAGCACACATTTTTTCGTTTTTTCATAGTAGATTTTTCTTACTGCATTTCTTGAGTTTTTTTCATCTTTTTCACTTAAGCTTCAAGCTTTTCTTCTATGAAGGCAGTAAAGCGAGCTTTATATTCTTCCCATTTTCCGTCCTTCTCCTCTTCGTCATAAAATACCGGCACTTCGAAACAGGCCTGTGTCCAGTTTCTTCTTTCCATTTCTTCCATGTATTTTTCCATTAGAATTCCTGGGGGAGAGGAAAGAGAACAGCTGGGGCTTTCCTGAATCCCTAAAACTCCAATATAACTATAGCCATTTTTCTGATACTCCTCCAACTGCCAAAAAACCGACTCTAAAATTCTCCGACAATGTTCGGTATAGCCTTCCGTCTTTTCGTACTCGACCTTATTCATAGAGGGACGATTGCTTCCCAGATACAAGAATTCCGGACAGGGGAGCTGAATGATGCCTATTCCCCTCTTTAGAATTTCTTCGACCAGGGGAAAGGCGCCTTTTGCACGCTCCAAGCCATGCACCACAGCATTTTGATTCAAAACACAATGACTGACTACAATGATTTTCTTTGATGGATAAATAGCTATATCCTCCTTATAAACATTTTTATTCTAAATGCTTTTCCAATCTGTATGTTTTTAAAAACCCTCTTCTTTAGCTTGAAAGAAAAGGGATATAAAAAAAGAAAGATGAATTATAAAGCATATTAGAGATGAAATATCAGAGATGCAAAACAGCATAGGTCTAAAACGAGGGCAATCTGAGCTCGCCGGTACTTAGTGAAAGCGAGAAATAAGTGTTTTTAACATAATTATTTTTCCACATGATACTATCAAGATTAAAAATATTTGTCCAATTTTAAAACGTAATAGAAGGTCTTGATTATTTAAAATGACTATAATTATAAAGGAACTGTAAAATTCTTAAAAAGCTCAGCAAGGGAGCAGCTTCCAGGGAAAGAGAAAAAACAAAATATTATTAAAAAGCTTATATAAAATTGCAAAATGTGCCGATAATATAATTACTTATCAGAATATTGTGAAGATAAGGGCAAAGAACTGCCAAAGAAGGCAGCTCGTAGAGAGAGTAAGAAGGACTAAGCTTAGCGGTAAAAAAGAAAGTAATTTAGGAAGAAAGTCGCTTAGGAAGAAAGTCGCTTAGGAAGAAAGTCGCTTAGAAAGAAAATCATTAATGAAGTAAGTCAGTAAAGTAGGAGGAAAGGAAAGAGGAAAGAAAGCATGAAGGGAAAAAAGAGAATACAAATTATCGGTTTTTTTCTCTGCCTTTTGTTGGGGAATTCGTTGTTTGTTCCGAAGAGCTATGCCGCCGTTGCTCCGGTAAAAGTGGAGATTCCGGTGAGTTTGTATGCCGCGGGAGATTCATTCCCGGAGGAAGAATTTACGGTGGAGCTGGAACCGGTGATATCCGGTTCTAATTTGGTGCCGGATGAGAAAGAGATTCATCTCACTTTAGGCGCAGGAAAAACAAAGGAGGAGAAACGTTTTGCCCCCATTTCCTTTTCGGAGGAGGGAATCTATCAGTACGATATTCGTCAGAAAAAGGGCGATACGGAATATATGACCTATGACGATAGGGAGTATCTGGTTTCCGTAAAAGTGGAATTGCAAAACAAGGATAGTGCGGGAAATCCAAGACCTGCCTATCTCACTGCGGTATTGATTGTAACGGATCGAAATGATCCTCTAAAGCAGGATATGAAAAGAGGAGAAATTGCCTTTCATAACCGTTATGACAAGCCGAAGCCTCCGGAGCCGGAAACGCCCCCGGAGACAGTGCCGCCGGAGCCAACTCCTCCGAATCCGAACACCCCGCCCGGACCGGGTAATCCTCCCGGGGAAAGCGGCAAGCCCCCCGCTCCCATTGTGAGCCATGATCCCGGGGTTTTAGGGGTAAAGAAGCTGGAAATTTTTAATCCGATAGTGGAGATTCCGAAGATTTGTACCAAGATTTATCGTACGGCCAGAAATGTTGCCACCGGAGATGAAAGCGGAATGTTTTTCTTCGGCGTGTCCTTCAGCCTTTCCCTTTTTGGCATCAGCCTATATTTTTATAAGAGAAGAGGAAAGGATTTATCTTCCGAATAAGCGATAGGAAGAAAGTAAGGAGAGAAGCTTCCGAATAAATATTAGGAAGAAAAGTAAGGAGAGAAGCTTCCGAATAAATATTAGGAAGAAAAGTAAGGGATTTATCTTCCGACTATGCCTCATAAAGAGCTAAAAAACAGTCTAAATCGAAAGAATTTCTAAAGACCTTGACACCCTCTTAGGAGGGTGTTATTCTTTGAAAAGATTTAGCACTCGAAAATGATGATTGCTAACAAATGAGAAAAAACGTAAAGGAATGAGGAAGAAGAGAAGAAGCTTTTTTCTTGTTTCAGAAGGGATATGTATATGAGTATGCAAGATATTTTGGAACAAATCCGTTCCCTTTTAAAAAAGAAGAAAAGGGGGCGGATTTCTGCCATTTCTCGGGATATTCCTCAGGATATGCTAAAAAAGCAGAATTCTAAACAGGGAAATGAAGCACAAAGCTCTACGGGACAAAGAGCCCAAGGGCAAGGTTCTGAAGCGCGAAACTCTGTAGGACAAAAATTCGGCGGGCAAAGTATCGGAGTACAAAGCACCGAAGGGCATAATGCCGTAGCGCCTGAGACGGAAGAGCAGAGCCTTGCAAGGCAAGAGCAGAACACAGCGGCCCGGAACGCAGAATCGAATACAGCGGCACAAAGCACAGGACAAAACGCAGTGGAGCAGAGTGCAGAGTCGCAAAACGGTATAGAACGAGCCAAAGACAATATGACAGAGTATAGAGGAGGAAAAATGATGCGGGTAATTCCAGTTTATAATATGATGGTTCTTCCCCATTCCTACATTTATTTCCAGGTACAAAGCTTTAAAAATATTGCAGGACAGGAAATCAGACAGGACGACCATGTATTACTGGCTGTTTTAAAGGAAGACAGCTTTAATACCAAGGATTTAAGGAAGGAAGAGTTCCACTCCGTTGCGGTAGAGGGAAGCGTTACGGAAATCAGCGGAGACGGCTATGTGGTGGTTCGTACAGGACAGAGAGTGAAAATTCTGGAGCTGACTCAAAAAGAAGGGGAGCCCCTGTTACTGGAAACTGCCCCATTAAGGGATATTGAGGACTTGGATCGGGAAGATTCCGACAGAAAGCTAAAGGAAATCAAGGCGGAATTAAAGACTTTGGTGGACCGTTTTAGGGCGGGAAGCATTATGCAAACCATGATAGACCAGTACGGCTCTATCCAAGAGGTAGCTTGCATTCTTTCCCCCTGGCTTAGTTTGAAAAATGAAGAGCGCTACCAGGTACTTAAGGAGGACAGACTTTCCGTTCGTACCAAGATGCTGGAGCAGATTCTTTATGAATATGTAGAGGTCACCAAGGTTACCTCCGATGCCAGAAATCAGCAGCAGGAGGACTACCAGAAGCTCTATAAGGAGCAGGCTTTACAAAAGCAAATCGACTATTTGCAAAAAGAGCTGGATGAGATGCACCCGGAGAAGGTTTCCGATTTAAGAAAGCTGGAGCTTAAGATTGAAGAATCCGGCATGAATGAGATTGCCAAGAAGGAAGCCTCTAAGATTTTAAATCGTTTGAAAAATGAAGGTACCAACGGGCAAGAGGCAGGTATGCTCTATGATTACATGGACTTTGTGACAGGACTTTCCTGGAAGAAGGAAGAGCAGAAGAGCATTGACCTGGACGAGGCGGAGAAGATTCTTTCCGAAGACCACTTCGGCTTAAAGAAGGTAAAGGAAAGAATGATTCAGCAGATTGCTGTCATGAACTTAAAGAAACAGCAGTCCGGTTCCATCCTTCTCTTTGTAGGTGCTCCCGGAACGGGAAAAACCAGTATTGGAAAGAGCATTGCCAAGGCTCTTGGCAGAAAATATGTCCGGGTAAGTTTGGGCGGTGTGCGAGATGAGGCGGATATTCGAGGTCACAGAAGAACCTATCTGGGGGCTATGCCCGGAAGAATTATGGACGGTATCCATAAGGCGGGAGTTTCCAACCCGGTTATGGTATTGGATGAGGTAGATAAGCTTTCCTCCTCCTATAATGGAGACCCTGCAGCAGCCTTGCTGGAGGTACTGGATCCGGAGCAGAACAATACCTTTACGGATCACTATATGAATGTACCTTATGATCTTTCCGATGTACTCTTCATTTGCACCGCAAACACTACGGACAGTATTCCCGCACCTCTCCTAAACCGTATGGAGGTGATTCAGTATCAGGGCTATACTCCCAGGGAGAAATTTGAAATCGGTAAACGGCACCTGATGAAGAAGGCTTTGAAGAATGTAGGACTTCAGCCGGAAAATGTGGAGCTTAGTGATGAAGCTTTGGAAAGCATCATCTCCGACTACACCAGAGAAGGCGGTGTGCGAGGACTGAAAAAGCGTTTGGATACCCTTTGCAGAATTGCCGCTGTACATTTGGTAAGAGGAAAGGGCGAGAAGATTACCGTAGGAAAAGAGGATCTTCAGGAATACCTGGATATGAATCCTCTTCATCATAGAGCTGTGGAAGAAAAGGGAAGAGCCGGCGTGGTCACAGGTCTTGCTTGGACCGCGGTGGGAGGAGAAATCCTCTTTATCGAGACTCTTGCTACCAAGGGAGAGGGCAAGCTCACCATCACCGGACAGTTGGGTAATGTAATGAAGGAATCTGCCCAGATTGCCATCAGTCTGGTGAAGTCCATGTTCCCGGAGAAGGCAAGCTTCTTTAAGGAAAATGACTTGCACATCCATGTTCCTGACGGAGCCACCCCGAAGGATGGCCCCTCAGCAGGTGTAACCCTCACCGTAGCCTTATCCTCCTTGGTGACAGGACAGGCGGTTTGCCCTCAGATTGCCATGACAGGAGAAGTATCTCTGGAAGGAAAGGTAAATCCAATCGGAGGACTTCCGGAGAAGCTGATGGCTGCGGAGCGTGCAGGGGTAAAGACTGTCTTGATTCCCAAGGCAAATGTAGATGACCTTCGGGATGTACCGGAAGAGGTAAAGGATAAGCTGGAGATTCGTCCCGTGGAAAATGTGGATGAAGCTTTGTCCATCTGCGGCATCGAAAAGGGTGAGGAAGTTTCCACAGAAAACGCATCCGAATAATCAAAATGAGGCTGTAAAAATCAAATTGAGGCTGTAAATAATCAAAATAATATAGAAATTTTCGGCAATATAGGTCTGAATGAGGGGGAGTCTGAGCCCGTCGGTACTTGCGAAAAACAAGAGAATCGCAGTTTTTCGCTTAGTATCCGATACGTAGCGAGGCTAGCGAGAGCGTGCCCCAATTTCAGACCTATATTGCTTAGAAAATTATTTTGGTACTTACACTCCATTTTACAGCCTCATTTTTCTTTTGTTTTATAGGGAAGCAACGAATGAAGACAAAATAGATAATAAAATATCATTTTGAAAATAAAAAATTATACATATTTACAAATCTGCTGTTTGGAGATATAGTCCTTAATGTTAGAAAAAACCAGTTTATTCCTTGAAAGGAGCTGCACATGTCTACAACATCAGTACAGAAGCATACGAAATCCGGTTTTACTACATTGGGAATCGCAATCACGGCGGTGTTGATTGCACTATCTACTTTGCTTACGATGTTTACCAAGATTCCCGTGCCCGGTATTCGGGGGTATTTTAATGTAGGAGATGCGGTGATTATGCTGGCGGCTCTTCTTTTGGGACGAAAAGAAGGAACGCTGGTAGGTGCCATCGGTCCAGCCTTGGCGGATTTGCTTTTGGGCTATGCGGTATTTGTTCCGATTACCTTTTTGGTAAAGGGAATTGAAGGCTTTTTGGTAGCTACCGTCTACGGCAAAAAGAAAAGCTTTTCCTCCGCTCTTTTGGCGACGCTTATCGGTGGAGTGATTATTGTAGTAGGATACTTTGTAGCGGAAAGCTTCGTTTTTGATTTTGGTGTAGCCTCTGCAGGAATTTTGACCAATACCATTCAGGCGGTGATGAGTGTGTTGATTTCCATGCTTCTTTATACCGCTCTTCGGAAGATTCCTTTTATTGCAAATTTTTCCAAGCAGGTGCAAGAGTAAAGAAATTTCTTGAATTTTTCAAGTTTCTTAGTATAATAAGCAACGAAACTATTTTTTACTGTTTTCTGCCGAGATTTAAGAAATCTGCTTGAATTCTTTGGCAAAGAAGCTTTGCACGTAAGTGCCCTGACCTTAGGAAAAGAGCTCAGGGCGACCGGAAAAAAGGAGGAACTGCATATGGTTTTAGTACCCATTATCCTTATCGTAATTGTTCTTGTTTGGTTTATCGGACAGAGCAATATGCTGAATCGTTACATGGTTATTATTGAAGAATCCAAGAAGACCGTGGATATTACCTTGGTGAAGCGGTTTGACACCATTTCGGAAATGTTAAAGGTGGCTAAGGCCTATGCCAAGCATGAGGAGAAGGTATTTACCGAGCTGGTAGCTTTGCGTCAGGGAGGAAGTATTCAGGATACGAACCGTGCGATTGCCAACCAAAATGATGTATTGGCACAGATTCGTATGGTAGGAGAGAATTATCCGGAGCTTTTGTCTTCTAAGCAATTTTTAAACCTGCAGTCCGAGATTGTCAGTGAGAATGAAGATTTGGCAGCAGCAAAGCGGATTGTAAACAGTAATGTACGTGTATTCAATCAGGCTGTTGTAAGCTTCCCCACAAGTCTAGTGGCAGGAATCAAGGGACTTGGTAAGGTGGATTTTCTGCATGAGGATTTAGAGGGGAAGAGAAGTTTAGAGGATTTGGATTACAATATTGATTAATAGAATAAAAAACATTTGCTCAGAACGGGCAAATAGCTTAAAGCCCTGATAAGTGTGTATGGCAGGCGGAAAAGTCAAGATATAGGGATTTTTCTGCCTGCTTTTGTGATAAAACAAATGCATCGGATGGCAATAAGGCAACTTGAAGTTTAGCTTGGCGTAGCCTAAAGCAGCTCAATGTATAGAAAGGACATCTATGTTAGGAACTTTGGAAGAGGATTTACAGAAGATTGAGGACATGGAGGACAGCGCGGAGTTTCAAATGAAGCTTCAAGGGCTTCGGAAGAGAATGTTGGATATCAAAAGGTGGTCTACAGCAAAATACCTTGCTCTGTTTCTCCTGCTTTTACTATTTCGTTTTGCCGCAACGAAAAGCATGCTTACTTGGATACTTTTGATTGGTGGCGGTTTTTTGGTTTATTACAATATGAATCATAAGCTGCCGGGAATGTTTTTCGGTAAGCAAGAAAGCCTTCAGGATGTTTATGCCAAGGAGGTTCTGGAGCCGCTACTACAGAACTTTTATCCGGACCTAACGGTGGAAAAGAAGGGAATTGCCCTGGAGGATGTGGTAAGATTCACCCCAAAGTCTCAAAAATACCTGCAAGATACCTTTCTGTTTTTTCACGATGACAGAGGACTCCTTATGGGGAATCTGGAGTCTTATCATACAACAGGAGGAAAACATTCCACCACGGTGTATGATTTTACAGGACAGCTGTATTGTATGAAGAGTCCGGTGACAGTGCAGGGAGAAGTTCGCATTGTCCCTACGGATAGAGCCTTTCTTTTAAAAAATGAAGTCCAGTACAGATATCCCGGCTGCGGAAAAGGGGAGATGAAGCTGGATACGGAAGACATTCAGCACAATGAGCATTTTGACATCTATGCCACGGATGAGTTTGGAACAAGACGCTTTTTAACCCCGGAAGTGCTCAGGGTATTTTCCGAGAAATTTGCAGGACAGGAGCTTTCAATCTATATCAAAGGAGATTTGCTCTATATCGCCATTTACAGCGGCCACAAAATGTTTAGAGCCCCTTATACAGAAGCAGATATTAATAACCTCTCCTTCGCGGAGGAGTATAAGAAGCTTCGGGGCTCCTTAGAGTATATCGAAGACATTTGCAAGGCCTTCGAAGAAAAATAATAGAGGGATGGAAATTAATAGAGAGATGGAATAAAGGTAATACATTTCATGCTGTAACGGTCTAAAATTCGGGCACGCTCCCGCTAACTTCGCCTTCGTATCAGTACTAAGTTCAAGCTTCACTTTGTTCGCTTTCACTAAGTACTGACGGGCTCAGATTACCCTCTTTTTAGACCGTTACGCATGAAATAGAATCACATTGCCTTGAATATTTCCATCCCTCTATTTTTATCGTAAGAGACCTTGCCAATGCCTTTTACTCCTCCAGACGCTCCGGAGCGTAATATAACACCTGCGTGCCGTCATTTTCAAAGGAGAAGGGCACATGAATCAAGTTCTTCATGGCTTCTAAAACCTTTCCCTGCTTTTCCTTCTCCACATAGAAGAGGAGGAAGCCGCCGCCGCCGGCACCAAGGAGTTTGCCGCCAAGGGCTCCTGCCTGACGACCTTTTTCGTAAAGGGCATCAATGCTGTCGGTACTGATGGTTTTTGCGGTTTTTCGCTTTAATTCCCAGGTCTTATGCAGAAGTCGACCGAAGTCATTTAAATCCTTGTGCTTATCCTGTAACACATCCTCTGCTTCCACCAGCAAAGTCTTCATCTCGGACAAAAGACTTAACTTGTCCTGAGGGGAGGATTTTTTATTTTCCTTTTGTACCTCGGAGGAAAAGCGGGTGAAGCCGGTGAAGAAGAGCATCAGATTCTCTTCCAGAGCCTTCTTTCTTTCCGGGAAAATGAGGATGGGGCTTACGGTATAGCCGTTTTGGGAAAATTCGATATGGTTCAAGCCCCCAAAGGCTGCGGCAATCTGATCCTGCCAGCCGCCGGATTCCTGACAAAGCACCCTTTCCAGATAAATGGCTTCATCCGCCAGGGTTTTCTTTCCCACATACTTTCCCTTTAAGGCGTGGAAGGCATGGAGCATGCCCACCGCGAAGGAGGAGCTGGTGCCAAGGCCGGAACGGGCGGGAAGATCCGCCTCGTAATTCAAACGAATCTTCTGCATATCCAACATTTTCATAGCCTCACGAATAGCAGGGTGCTGGATTTCCTCGAGGGAAGAGACTCTTTCCGTCTTGGAGTAGGAAAGCTCCGTGCTATAGTCGAAAAAAGGAGGCAAATGCCGGACATTCACATAGCAGTATTTGTCAAAGGTGGTGGAGAGCACCGCTCCGCCATGCTCTTTGAAATATTCTTCCATATCGGTGCCGCCACCGAAAAAGGACATTCTAAAGGGGGTTTTGGTAATAATCATGTTTGCTCCTTATTGGAATTTGATTTTCACTTTTACAGTATAGCATTTAATCGGAAATATCCAAATCCCGGGTAATCAGGAACTGGTAGTCAGGGAATTTTTCTTCCAATTCTTTCCGAATATTGGCAATGAGGCCGTCACTGTCTTTTTCCTCAAAGTCTACCACGATATCCATGTGAATTCGTTTTTTCTCTTCTTCCACATAGAAACCGTGCATTTGCAAAACATGCTCCTTGGACAGAACCAGGTCATGAATCTCTTGCTGGAGCTTGAGGAGCTCCTTATTTTCCGTGTTGCGGGAGTAAATGCTGATTCCCGCCATAACCACGTGGAACTTTTTGTATATTTTCCGCTCGATTTTTCGCATGAGGGCATCCAGCTCTGCGGCGTGCATGGTATCCGCCACCTCAATATGGGCGGAAGCCAGGTAGGTATCCGGACCATAGTTATGGAGGAAAAGGTCATAGGTGCCGAAAACCCCGGGAATGGCATTGATGGTTTCCTTAATCTCTTTGGTGAACTTGCTGTCCGCTCTGGCTCCCAGAATCTGGGAAAGGGTTTCCTGTAAAAGCTCCCAACCGGTCTTCAGGATAAAGAGGGAAATCACCACGCCTACATAAGCCTCTAAAGAAATCTTGGTAAAACGGAAAAAGAGGGCGGACAGAAATACGGATAAGGATAAAATGGCATCATTTCCCGCATCTTCCCCGCTGGCAATGAGATTTTGAGAATTTACCTTTTCGCCCCTGGACTTAACAAAACGGCTTAAGAAAAATTTCACCAAAACCGCTACGAAAATAATCACTAAGGAAATCACACTGTAGCTGGGCTCCTCCGGGTGGAGGATTTTCTTTCCCGATTCGATTAAAGATGTGAAACCGGCGTAAAGCACTAAAAGGCTGATGATGCTGGCGGTAAGATATTCGATTCGGCCGTGTCCCAGAGGATGCTCCCGGTCCGGTGCCTTATTGGCCAGGCGGGTTCCCACAATGGTAATTACGGAGGACAGAGCATCCGTTAAGTTATTGACCGCGTCCAGGGTGATAGAAATGGAGTTGGAAAAAATTCCAACTCCTGCTTTAAAGCCGGCCAAAAACAGGTTGGCCAGAATTCCGATAATACTGGTTTGTACAATGACTTTTTCTCTATTTTCTTGCATAGAATTCCTCTTACTCTCTATTTCCAGAAGATATTTTTCGGAAGCTTTACCTCCGGCTTGTCAAAAAGCTTGTCTTTGATGGCAAGTTTCTTCGCTTCCTCATCATAAATCGCCATAGGCTTCTGTCTGTCCTTGATAGCGAGGATGATGGGCACAAGGAAAATTGCCACCACGCCTCCTGCAAAGCCGTTGTTATAAAGATTTGTCCCATTATATAGAATTCCAACATTTAAGGCAACGGAAGAATGGAGAAAACCGGCTACGATTCCCCAGAAAATGCCGAATTCCCCCGCAATGGGAGCCAGGGTGGTCACAAGAATCAGGGTAAGGGTGGAGCTGGGGTCCTGCACGGACCAAACCTTCAGGCTTCCGGCAAGAATTACGCCGAAGATTACCGGTAAAATATTTCGGAGATGCTTTCCGGTGGCGCTAAAGCCCACCAGACAGAAGATGGAACCGATGGTGGGACCGTTAAAGTCTCCGTCTAAAATGTAGAGAATCAAAGTCATGGCAAGACCGTTTACCCCCATATTGAAGATGGTGGGATAGTCTCCATATTTCTTTAAAAAGTCCGGATTGCCCTGGCCGCTTTCCTTCAGGATATCCCGATAGCCCTGAAGAGTTTCCTTCCTTCCGAAGAAAAGGGCAAGGAACATCAAGGCGAGAAAGAGCGCCAGCAGGCTGTAGAAGCCGAAGAGTCTGTGGTCGGTATCCCAAACCAGTCGGGACTCGATTTTCACTCCGAAGGATTTCATCAGGGAAATGATGATGGTGGCGATAATACCGCAGGCGAAGCCGGCATTGTACAGGGAATAACCCATGTGGGCGTGCTTGGTATGCAAAGAAATGGGAATCAAGACATAGCCGATAATAAGTCCTACCGCAAGAGCCAGCAGAAGCTGTAAAAGATTCGGCAGGTTGGGAATCAGCAGAATCTGGGTGATAATCGGAGAGAGGGTGGTGCCGCAAAGTCCGATATGAAGATATTTTCGGAAGGGCACCCGGTGAATTTTGGCATAAAGGGCATAACCCAGAATAATAGCCCAGATATTTAAAAGATTCTTTCCGAAAAGAGAAAAGCCGAACATCAGGCAGGAGGCCATGATACAGCTTCCGTCAAAGTTGGATTTGGCGATACAGAGTAAGCCCAGGGAAATGATGGTGAGGCATCCCGCATTGAAAAATGCCGCTCCCACGCCGCCTACCACAAAATAGTCCGTAATCAAGATATCCGGCTGTACAATGATTTCCCGTACACCTTCAAAAATACTCATGGGATTTTGCTGGGTAAGACTGATGAGCATAAAGTAAATAGGAACGATGGACATTAAAAGATAACGCTCCCAGTTCGGGAGAAAATGATGTAAAAGTAACTTGCCGTTTTCTGTGTTTTTCATGAAAAAATTCTGCTCCTTCACTGCCGGGGGAGGGGGATTTTCCTAGCCGATTCTCCAATATGAAACTATTAAAATAGTACAAGAAAAAGAAAAAATAAGCAATTATAAGATTCTAAGCAATTCCGGAAGAAAGACTTGCCTTTCTGTAGACTTTGTGCTATCTTGGTACGGCTAAGGGGTACGCCCTGACAAAGTGCTATTATTTATAGATAGCACATGCATTATGAAAACCAAGGAATCCCCAAGAGGGATAGACGAACCGCATGGTTGGCAATCATGCAGAAAGAGGGAGAGAAAATGAGAGAAGGTATTCATCCAACTTATCACCAGGCAACCGTAACATGTAACTGTGGAAACACATTTGTAACAGGCTCCACAAAGCCGGAAATTCACGTAGAAATCTGTTCCAAGTGTCATCCGTTCTACACAGGAAACCAGAAGCTGGCATCCGCTAAGGGTAGAATCGATAAGTTCAATAAGAAGTTTGGAATGCAGCAGCAGTAAAAAGCAGGGCCTTGGCCCTGTTTTTTTGTTAATCTTTATGAAAAAAGCGTGATACTTTCTTGGGAACGATTGTTCAAAGGCCGGTACTTTAGTATAATTCTTCCTATTCCGGAAAGATAATTAGTTTATGTCCCGTTGAAACTTCTGTGTGTTTTGAAAATGCTTGGAGCTAGGAGATTATTTTCAAAATAGAAAAGAAAGAATAGAAATCTTTTTGTATAGCCGGATAGTAAGAGCTTTGGAAAGGAAGAATTTTGGAAAAACAGGTATATAGTGGTATCGGTGGTCAGGCAGTGATCGAAGGCATTATGATGAAGAATAAAGAGGACTATTCCGTTGCGGTAAGGAAGCCGGACGGCAGTATTGACGTGATACAGGGAGAGTATCTGTCTTTAACGGACAAATACCCTTTCTTTCGTCTCCCTTTTTTGCGGGGAATTTTATCCTTTTATGATTCCATGGCATTGGGGATGAAGTGCCTTAGCCATAGTGCCAGCTTTTATGAAGATGATGAGGGAAGCGAGCCGGGAAAGCTGGAACAGCTTTTGGACAAGCTTTTCGGAGAGAAGGTGGAGCAGGTGCTTTCCGCCCTGGTGATGGTCTTTTCCTTTGCTATGGCTCTGTTTATCTTTGTGGCTTTGCCCACCATTTTACTGAGCTTTGTGAAGAAATTTCTTCCTATTGAGTCGGCCTTGGCCTTTTTGGAGGGCTTACTTCGTATTTTGATTTTTGTTTTGTATATTAAGCTGATTTCCCGGGCGAAGGATATTCGCAGAACCTTTGAATATCATGGGGCGGAGCACAAATGCATTAACTGTGTGGAGCATGGGCTGGACTTGACTGTAGACAATGTGATGGCTTCCTCCAAGGAGCATAAGCGTTGCGGCACCAGCTTTATTGTCTATGTAATGATGATTTCTATCTTTCTGTTTATGTTTTTGCGTTTTGACAGCCTGTATTTAAAGATTCTTTCCCGACTGCTTTTGATTCCGGTGATTGCGGGCATCAGCTACGAGGTGCTTCGTCTGGTGGGAATGGTGGACAATCCCATTACCCGACTGCTCTTTATTCCCGGTATGTGGATGCAGGGCTTAACCACCAAGGAGCCGGAGCGGGATGAGGTGGAAGTGGCCATTGCGGCGGTGGAGCGGGTCTTTGACTGGAGAGCCTTTCAGAAGAAGGCCTTTCCGGAGAAGACGGCTTCGGGGAAGGTGATTTCCGGGCAGGCGGTTTCTGAAAGTTCGATTTCCGAGCAGGCGGTTTCTGAGGAAGGGGAAGCGTGATGGAAGATTGGATAGCTTCCTGGGAAGATCTGGGCTTTCCGAAACTTAAGGAAGCAAGCTTGCAAAAAATAGAAACAACGGGGAAGAAGCTTCTTGTGGAAGCAGGGGTAGAAGAAGAGGAGGCGGCATTGGAAGTCCGCCTCCTTTTACAGGAGAGCTTTTCTCTGAATACCGCCGGCTATCTTCTTAGAAAACAAGAGTCCTTATGCAAGACGGAAAGAGAACAAACGGAAATCTTGGAAAAGCTTCATTCCTTTTTTGAAAACTTTGAAAAGCGGAGAAGACGGATTCCCTTGGCGCAAATTCTGGGAAGACAAAGCTTCTACGGACTGGATTTTTTTGTCAATGAAGATGTACTGATTCCTCGGGCAGATACAGAGTGTTTGGTGGACTTGGTCTTGGAAGACTATGCAGACTTGGCGAAGCAGGCCGGAAAAACTTATGCGGAAAAGCGAAATTCGGAGCATGTTTCGAATAAGCATGAGGATACTGTGGAAAATGAAGCAAATTCTTCTTCCCTAAATATTTTGGATCTATGTACAGGCAGCGGTTGCATCGGGATTTCTGTGGCAAAGCATTTGCCTTATCAGGAACTGCTTTTGGTGGATCTTTCGGAAAAGGCCTTGGCGATGGCCAAGAAAAATGCGGAAAAGCATTTAGGGGAAAATGTTACGCTCTTGCAAAGTGACTTATTGACGGGGGTGCGGGGAAAGAAATTTTCCCTACTGCTCTCCAATCCTCCCTATATCGTCAGCAAGGTGATTCCCGGCTTGGATTGGGAGGTTTCGGAGTATGAGCCTAAGATGGCATTGGACGGGGGGGAGGACGGACTGGTCTTTTATCGCCGGATTGCCAAGGAGGCAAAGGCGGTTTTGCTTCCGGGAGCAAGGCTCTACCTGGAAATCGGCTACGACCAAGGAGAGAGCGTAAAAGACATTTTCCAAAAAGAAGGATATGAAGCGGTGGAAGTTTTTCCGGATCTTGCCGGAAATCCCAGAGTGCTTCGAGGGATTTTCCCCGGAAAATAGTTCGTTTTTTCTACTGAAGAAAGAGTGATTTTTTATTTTTAAAAACTTAGGCTTCTTAGGGGGCATTATCGGGAGAAACAGTAGTTCTTTCTTGACACGATATGCCCAATCTATTAGTATAAGGGTTGCGATTTAATCTATAGATTCTTAAAGGAATCTTAAAATTGGTTTCTGGCAAAGCCATAGGCTTGCAAGAGAAAGAGAGGGTAAGATGAGCTACTTAGAGATTGAGAAGGTCATTGGAAGAGAGATTATTGACTCCAGAGGAAATCCAACCGTTGAGGCAGAGGTTATGCTGTCTGACGGAACTATCGGAAGAGGAACTGCTCCTTCCGGTGCATCCACAGGAGAATTCGAAGCATTAGAGTTAAGAGACGGAGATAAGTCTCGTTTTGGCGGAAAGGGTGTTGTTAAGGCTGTAGAGAACATCAACACCATCATCAACGACGTTTTACTGGGAATGGATCCTATGGATATCTATGCTGTAGATCAGGCTATGATCGAGGCTGACGGAACCAAGGACAAGTCCAAGCTGGGCGCTAACGCAATCCTTGCTGTTTCTATCGCAACCTGCAAGGCTGCAGCAAACGCTTTAGACATTCCTCTTTACCGCTTCTTAGGCGGAGCAAATGGAAACCGTCTTCCTGTTCCTATGATGAACATCTTAAACGGTGGAGCACACGCTACCAACTCCGTAGATACTCAGGAGTTCATGATTATGCCTGCAGGCGCTCCTTCCTTCCGTGAGGGACTTCGTTGGTGTACCGAGGTATTCCATGCTTTACAGAAGATCTTAAAGGATGAGGGAAATACCACTGCAGTAGGAGATGAGGGTGGTTTTGCACCAAACTTAGCTTCCGATGAAGATACCATTGAGCACATCTTAAAGGCTATCAAGGCAGCAGGCTATGAGCCCGGTAAGGATTTCGTTCTGGCTATGGATGCCGCTTCCTCCGAGTGGAAGAGCGAAAAGGGTAAGGGCTTCTACCATCAGCCCAAGTCCGGTAAGGATTTCACCTCCGATGAGCTGATTGCTCACTGGAAGTCCTTAGTAGAGAAGTATCCCATCTACTCCATCGAAGACGGTCTGGACGAGGAAGACTGGGAAGGTTGGGAGAAGATGACCAAGGAGCTTGGAGACAAGGTTCAGCTCGTTGGTGATGACCTTTTCGTAACCAATACCGAGAGACTTTCCAAGGGAATTAAGTTGGGATGCGGAAACTCTATCCTGATTAAGTTAAACCAGATCGGTTCCGTTTCCGAGACCTTAGAGGCTATCAAGATGGCTCACAAGGCAGGATACACCGCTATTTCTTCTCACCGTTCCGGAGAGACAGAGGATACCACCATCGCTGACCTTGCAGTAGCATTAAATACCTGCCAGATCAAGACCGGTGCTCCTTCTCGTTCCGAGAGAGTGGCAAAGTACAACCAGCTTCTTCGCATCGAAGAGGAACTTGGTGCAGCAGCATGCTATCCCGGATTCGGCGCATTCAACAGAAAGTAATTTTTACCATAAAACGAGGGCTTACGTGTTTCTTACGTAAGTCCTCGTTTTAAAATAAGGGATTGTAAAAAATCAAAACAATAAAGAATTTTCGGCAATATAGGTCTGAATGAGGGGCAGTCTGAGCCCTATACTTGCGAAAGATCGGTGAAGTGAAGGACTGTAAAAATCAATAATTGAAGCGAATGATGCAGTGTAGGTCTATAATAGGGGTAGTCTGAGCCCGTCGGTACTTACTGAAAGCGAGTGAAGCGAAGCTTGAAGTTAGTACCGCTACGAGGCGAGGCTAGCGAGAGCGTGCCCCATTTATAGACCTACACTGCATCAGAGCGCTTTCTTATAACAAGTGCAGTCCTTCACTGCGCAGGGCGAAGCTAGCGAGAGCGTGCCCCCATTTCAGACCTATATTGCTTAGAAAAATGTTTTGATTTTTTTACAATCCCTTCTTTTTTAATAGTCTTTCTCGTTTTTCAAACTTACACTATTTTGTCTTAAAAATTCCTTATATCCCCAATTCCACCCGCCGATACAGTTTATAGAATTGTTATAAATGTTCTTTCTTCTTGCAGCATGGAAGCATAAGAAGGAACCCACCAAGGAGGGAGAAATGAAATCATTACGGAATACGCTTATTTTATCCATCTTGCTACCAATATTGGTAGTTTTTCTTTTGCTGGGATTTGTGTTCCTGCAGTTTATGGAGAAAAAGAGTACAAAAGAAGGGGATGCGGCTATGGAATCCGCAGCGGTGCAGATGGGAAGTGCCGTGGATACCGTTTTATCTGAAATTGAAACCAGAATAGGCGTTATCGAATTGGCGGTAACAGATATTCCCGACCAGGATAGAATTCAGGCAAAGGATTTGGATTACTTTAAGTCCTTTGAGGGCAATATGAATAATCTTTTGGTGGACGGCACCAAGGATATTCCCGGCCTGGTAGCTTCTTATGTTCGTTACGATCCGGCATTAACCTACGGTACTTCCGGAACCTTTTATACCGATACGGACGGAGACGGAAAGCTGGAGGCGGTTACCCCTACAGATTTGGCGGCTTATGAGCCTACCGACACGGAGCATGTAGGCTGGTTCTATACCCCCTTGGCCAACAAAAAAGCCACTTGGATGGAGCCTTACTTTAATGCCAACATTTCCAAGACCATCATTTCCTATGTGGTTCCCTTCTATCTGAAAAATGGAGACAACTACGGTGTAACCGGTGTGGACTTCGACTTTGCCTACTTGGATGATTTGTTAAAGAAAAATCAGAAGTATGAGGGAGACAGCAGTTTTCTAATCAATGCGGAGGGTAAAATCCTCTACCATGCCCAGTATCAAAACGGTGAGAATTTCCAGGAGATTGAAGACGGTAAGTATGCCGATGCGTTCAAGGAAATGCAGGATAAGGACCACGGTTTTGTCCATGAAGGAAGCGGAAAGTCCTCCATTTTAATGGGCTTTACCACTCTGGAAAACGGATGGAAGATCGTGGCGGTGCCAAGCTATCATGAAATCTACGGAAGCTTGGAGAGCTTTAAACTGACCTTTACGGTTTTCTCTGTCCTCTTTGCAGCTTTTATGTTGGTTTTGGCTGTCTTGGTAGGAAATCGTATTGCTCACCCCATTGTGAAGCTTTCCAAGTCTGTGGAAAGGATGTCTCAGGGTGCTTTGGATGAAAAGATTACCGTAAAAGATCAGACAGAGATTGGCGCTTTGGCTCATTCCTTAGAGAGTTTGGGCGAACAGCTAAAGAATTATAAGCTTTACATCGGAGAAATTTCTCAGGTATTGAATCAGATGAGTGAGGGAGAACTTTCCATTTCCTTACAGCATGAGTATAACGGAGAATTTGCTTGCATCAAGGCGGCTTTAAATGCCTTGTCCGGAAAGCTTACCGATTTGATTGGAAATATTCAGACTTCCTCTGAAAGAGTTTCCGAGTTTGCAGGAAATGTGGCAAACAGTGCCCAGTCCTTAAGCCAGGGTTCCATTGAACAGGCAGGAAGCATTGAGCAGTTATCCGAGAGAATTCGTGCGATTTCCGACCATGTGGAAAAGAGTGCGGAAAATACCAAGCTTGCCAATGCGGAAGCTCAGAGCACCCAGGGCGAGGTGGAGAAGGCTGACCAGCAAATGCAGAAGATGCAGAAGGCTATGGAGGAAATTTCCGATAAGTCCGGAGAAATTTCCAAGATTATTAAGACCATCGACGATATTGCTTTCCAGACCAATATTTTGGCTTTAAATGCGGCCATCGAGGCGGCAAGAGCCGGAAGCTACGGTAAGGGCTTTGCAGTAGTAGCGGATGAAGTAGGAAACCTGGCACAAAAATCCGCCGATGCGGCAAAGGATACCACCACCCTGATTGAAGAAACCGTACGGGCCGTGGAAGAAGGAGCAAAGCTTGCAGAGCATACAGCAGTTTCCCTGCAGCATGTGGTTAAGGGCTCCGGTCAGGTCAATGATTTGGTAAATGAAATTGCCAAGGCAACAGAGGAACAGGCAAAGGCCGTATCCGATGTGCGAGAAGGCATTAACAGTATTTCCGATGTGGTACAGAGAAATACCGCAACTGCAGAGGAAAGTGGCGCTGCCAGCGAAGAGCTGAACCAGGAGGCTAAGGCACTGGAGAAGCAGGTGGCGGAATTTAAAATATAAGATAAAGCAGGATTGACTTCAGTCGCGTCCTGTAACATAGGTTTGAAACAGGGGCATGCTCTCGCTAACCTCACCCTGACTGAGCAGTGGATTTTTTATCCACTGCTCACTTTGCGTTACAAAGCAAATTCCTTTGGAAGTTGGTCTGTAGCAGGACAGTTTTTCTGATAAAAAGTCTGCTCTTAGGGCACTAAGATTATTGTTTGCAATACTCGGAGTTTCATTTAATACGATGAAGAGCCCTAGGCTCTTTTTTATTTTGAATATTCACTAAATACCGTCTTTAATATAAAAAAACTATAGAAATAATAGAAAAATTAGAATAAAATACAGTTAAGATTAGTTGATGAATGAATTTTTTTAAACTAAAAAGAAGTACTAAGTCTTGTTAACAATCTCAGGAGGTCTAAATTGAAAAAAGGAAAGAGAATAGTATTGGCTTTAGGGACTCTGTTGATTTCCACACTGAGCTTGATTCCCTCTTTTGCCGAAGGAACAGGAGTGGAAGTAGAAGAAACGGTGGAAGCAACAGAAATGGAAGAGGAAAACCTACCTGTAAGTTCCTCTAATTTGGCATCGCTTCCGGGAGCAAGATTTTTTTCGGTAAGTAGTGCAAATGCTCCTACGGAGAAATCTGAAAAGAAAACGATAGATGAAATTCAGTTTCAAGTAGGGACCCTAGAAGGAATTATGCCGAATAAGCCTAAGGATAAGATGTGGGTGAAGGAACTTGATTTACAGGGAATAAAGCTTAAGTTGCATGAGAAAGGTACCGATAAGAATCTGTATTTTGATGCAGAAGACCTTGAGATTTCTTCTGTTATTTATTACTACAAATTTGTAGGTGAAAATAGTAAATTAGCTCTTTGGCAAAGTTATAGAGAAAAGAATGGAAGTAAATACAAACCCGGACAGTATGAGACAGTAATAAAGCTTGCGTCCAGGAATCCGAATTATGAGTTTAGCTTGCGGACGGATTTAACTCTTTCTTTTTCTGTTCCATGGTCTTCAAGCCAATCATTTACCGTACCCTATTCCTTTTATTGCTATTGGGTAGACGATAGAGAGGAAGATGTAACCAAGCTTGAGTTTCATAAAGATTTTCGATTGACAGAAGAGTTTCCCTTGAAGGAATTGCGACTATATATTCCGGAAAAAGAACTTAAATACAGCAGACCGGGAGAAGTCCTTAGAAAGGGAACTTGGGAAAAGAATGCTCAAGGCATTATTGTAAAGGATGGAAAGGAAGAGTCTGTAGAGATTCCTATGGAGAACATAAGGGAGAATCTTAGGCTGGAAAGCCTTTCAGGGGAGATTTCTTATCAAGCAGGAGATAAGATTACTGAGCCGGGTGCTTATCGGCTAAGATTACAGTCCTTGGCAATCCGAGATCTACCATACCGAATTAGCTTTGACGGTTTAGATGGTGATTTAGTAACAAAGTTTTATGTAAATGACAAGGAGTGGGAACTGGATAAAAAGACAGCCTCTTTAGAGGCCATTGACCCTTATAGTGGCGGCTTACAGGTAGATTTGTATTCCCCGGACACTGTTTTGTTTCAGGAATCAAAGAGCGAAACCGGCGGAATATCTTCCGGAGGTAGTGGCGGTTCCGGTAGAAGTAGTGCTTCATCCAGTGGTGGATATACTTCCTTTAAGGCAAGTCCTTCCGGACAGGTTCTCGGTGTGGAACGTTCTCTTTCCGAGGGAGAATGGGTGAAAGATGAAATAGGCTGGTGGTATAGAAGAAAGGATGGAACTTACCCGAAAAATAGCTGGGGCTATGAAACGTATAATGGAAAGTCCTATTGGTACTATTTTTTAGATAGTGGTTATATGGTTACCGGATGGATAGAGTTAAACGGAAGTAAATATTATCTCTTCCCAATCTCCGATGGCTGGATGGGTAGAATGTTAACAGGTTGGCATTGGATTGATGGATATTGCTACTACTTTGGAGCAAACAGCGAAAATAACGAAGGACATCTTTATAGAAATGAAAAGACTGCGGATGGTTTTATGGTGGACGCTGAAGGAAGATGGGTAGTGAATGGTATTGTACAAGTGAAGAAATAGAATTGTACTTAGATTGGAAAAATGATAGTATTGATAGGGCGATGAAAAAAAAGGAGGATACTATGGGATTTTTTGATGATTTAGGAAAGAAGCTTTCTGATGCAAGTCAGGACGTAATGCAAAAGGGTAAGGAAATGGCAGATACTGCTAAGTTCAATTCCCAGATTCATGATGAGGAAAAGAAGATTTCAGCAGTTTACAGCAAAATTGGTAAGAAGTATTTTGAGGTTTTTGAGAACGCTCCTTCCGAAGAATTTAAGGCTTTTATTGAAGAGATTCATGCTGCACAGGCAAAGATTGCGGAGATTCAGGAAAAGCTGAATGCTTTAAAGAATGAAGGCAAGGCTGCGGTAGAGAATGTGGCAGCGGATGCAAAGGAAGCTGTAAATCAGGCTGCCGATAAGGTGGAAAATGCTGCAGAAGGTGCTGTGGATGCAGCTAAGCAGGTAGCAGATCATGTGGAGAACGCGGCAGAACAGGCTGTAAACAAGGCAGAGGATGCTGTTGACAACGCAGTAAACGGAAACTAATTGTTTGTGTGCTGAAAGCATCATAGTTAGGCATGGGGGAAAGAAGAGTATGAAAACAAAATTAGGAGTATCTGTAGGCTTAGCAGCTGCCGGCGTTTATGTTCTGGCGGTGCTGGGAAACTACACTGCGATTTTACTTGCTGTGGGTTATATTTTTCTGATGGAAGAGGATGCTTGGTTGAAGAAATCCGCAGTGAAGGCTTTAGCAACGATGCTTTTCTTTAGCTTTCTGCTGAGCCTCTTGGGCTTGATTCCGGATGTTTTTAAATGGGTGGGAACCGCCCTGTCCGTTATCAATGTCAATGACGGCACACGTGCCATTACCGCATTTTGGTCCTTGATTACCCAGGCGATTGACATTTTCAAAACCTGTATTTTCTTGGCACTGGCTTTCAAGGCACTGAACCAATCCACCATCACAGTTCCCGTAGTGGACGAGTTACTCAATAAGCATTTTGACGAATAATCCGGAATGGATTTGCTTACAAGTAAATCAGCAAATTAAACAAAAGATACTTTCAAAAGAGCGGTGTTTGCCTAGGTGACGCCGCTCTTTTTTGCATATTTCTCAACGGGTATCGTTCACGGAGCGAGCGGCATTCCGTTTGCCTTGATATAATAAAGAAAGGTGAATAATCCGAAGTTCCACCAATAGCCTTGAAAGAAGAGGCAATCTGAGCCCGTGGGTACTTGCGAAAAACAAAGGAACTGCAGTTTTTCGCTTAGTATCCCCTACGAGGCGAGGTTAGCGAGAGTGTGCCTCTGTTTCAAGGCTATTAGGTGGAACTAGGAGGGGCAATGTATATAGCAAAACTTATTGAAGCACGCCTGGACAACCCCGCTCTTCCCCCTTCCTGACGACATTTTATTGACTAGTGAAAAATCTATGTTAGACTAGGAATGTTTATAGAATATAGAGAGAAAGCAGAAATTTCCTGTTTTCAGGCTCTTGTAAAGATGTCGAAAAAACTGTTCTTTGCAGGATGAAGAAGATAAAAGAGATAAAGGAGAGTCTATGGAAAAAAAGCCTTATTATATTACCACCGCCATTGCCTATGCCTCAGGAAAGCCCCATATCGGGAATACCTATGAGATTATCCTGGCTGATGCCATTGCCCGCTTTAAGCGTTATGAGGGCTATGATGTATTTTTCATGACCGGAACCGATGAGCACGGACAGAAAATTGAGGGGAAGGCCAAGGATGCAGGAAAGACTCCCAAGGAATTCGTGGATGAGGTGGTGGGAGAAATCCATACCATCTGGGATTTGATGGATACCTCCTATGATAAGTTTATGCGTACCACAGAGGAATATCACGAAAAGCAAGTGCAGAAGATGTTCCGAAAGATGTACGAGAACGGGGACATTTATAAGGGAAAATACGAGGGCTGGTACTGTACTCCCTGTGAGTCCTTCTGGACCGATTCCCAGCTTGTGGACGGAAAATGTCCGGACTGCGGAAGAGCGGTGGAGAAGGCCAGTGAGGATGCCTACTTCTTTAGAATGTCCAAGTATGCGGATCGTCTGATGGAGTATATCGAAAGCCATCCTGAGTTTATTCAGCCGGTTTCCCGGAAAAATGAGATGGTGAATAACTTCTTAAAGCCGGGCTTACAGGATCTTTGCGTGTCCCGTTCCTCCTTTACCTGGGGAATTCCGGTGGACTTTGACGAGAAAAATGTAGTTTACGTTTGGCTGGATGCTCTAAGCAACTATATCACCGGTATCGGTTACGATGTGGACGGTGAGCATCAGGAGCGTTACAAGAAGTATTGGCCTGCGGACCTGCATTTGATTGGAAAGGACATTGTCCGCTTCCATACTATTTACTGGCCCATCTTCTTAATGAGCTTAAATGTTCCCCTGCCCAAGCAGGTTTTCGGACACCCCTGGTTACTTACCGCTACCGCCAAGTCGGATGAGGGTACCAAGATGTCCAAGTCCAGAGGAAATGTAATCTATGCCGACGATTTGGTAAGACTCTTTGGCGTGGATGCGGTGCGTTTCTTCGTTATGCATGAGATGCCCTTTGAAAATGACGGTGTCATCTCCTGGGAGCTGATGGTAGAGCGCTTTAATTCTCAGCTGGCCAACATTTTAGGAAACCTGGTAAAGCGTACCATTTCCATGAGCAATAAGTACTTTGACGGCATCGTGGAAGATAAGGGCGTGACAGAGCCGGTGGATCAGGATCTGAAGAACACCGTTTTGGAGCAGGCAAAGCTTGCCGCATCCAAGATGGACGAGCTAAAGGTGGCGGATGCCTTAACCGCGATTTTTGAGATTTTCAGACGCTCCAACAAATATATTGATGAGACGGAGCCATGGGTTTTGGCTAAGGAAGAGAGCAAGGCGGATCGTTTGAGAACCGTGCTTTACAACCTGACAGAATCCATTGTTATCGGTGCATCTTTGTTGAAGAGCTTTATGCCTTCCACCGGAGCGGAGATTTTAGAGCAGCTTTCCACTACGGAAAGAGACTTTGCTTCCCTTTCTGACTTCGGTCTATACCCCTCCGGTAATAAGGTGGTGGCGGACCCCAAGACTCTCTTTGAGAGAAAGGATTGGAAAGAAGTAGAGAAGGAAGTGGAGAAGATTACCGAGGCTCAGATTGCCAAGGCACAGGCCGAGGAAAAGAAGGAAGAGGCCAGGAAGGCGGCGAAAATAGCTGCTTGTTCTGCAGGAGAGGCCGGAACAGGTCTTGAGAAGGGCATTGACATTCCCTTTAAGGCTGAGATTTCTTATGAGGACTTTGACAAATGTGACTTCCGTATCGGAAAGATTATCCATGCAGAGGAAGTGAAGAAGTCTAAAAAGCTGTTGCTCTTTAAGGTACAGGTAGGATTGGAGGTTCGGCAGATTCTGTCCGGTATCAAGTCCAGCTATAAGCCGGAAGATCTTTTGGGTAAGAAAGTTATGGTGCTTTGCAACCTGGCTCCCAGAGAGATTTGCGGCTATCAGTCCGAAGGCATGCTCCTTTCCGCCATTGACGAAGAGGGCAAGCTTTCCCTGATGACCTCCCTGGCGGATATGCCTGCAGGAGCAAGTATTTCATAATATGACGAACTACCAGGCCATTTTGAATACCAAGAAAAAAGGGGGAGGAGTTTCCGCGTTTCTGCTGAAGCTCCTTGCCCTTATTTCCATGACTATAGACCATTTTGCCGCCATCGTAATCCTAAACGGAAAGCTTTACGGCTATTCTACCGAGTATTTTCAAATGGCCATCGCAACAGAGGAGGGGCACAGATTGCTCCAAATCTATAGAATCTTTCGCATTATCGGCAGACTGGCCTTTCCGATTTATGCCTTTCTCCTGACGGAAGGCTTCCGCCATAGCCACGACCGAAAGAAATATTTTTTCAGACTGCTTTTGATGGGCATAGTCTCGGAAGTGCCCTTTGACCTGGCATTTTTCAATCAGGTCTATAATTTTACCGTTCAAAATATCGGTTTTACTCTGGCATTGGGCGTGCTGTGTATGGAGGGGATGCATCGTTTTCGGAAGAACGTTTTCTACAAATGGGCTGCGGTGCTGTCCTGTGCCGCCATTGCGGAGCTGATTCGGGCAGACTACGGGGCACTGGGCATTTTCCTGATTGCCGCTCTGTACAACTTTCGAAAAGAAAAGGCATTGCGTCTGTCTTCAGGGGCTGCGCTGTCAGCGGCGCTGTCCTATGGAAGCTACTGCTTTGCGGCAGTGAGCTTCCTCCCGATTGCCTTTTACAATGGAGAAAAGGGACGAATTTCCCTCAGCCGTTTCTTCTACCTGTATTACCCCCTGCATCTTGGCTTTTTCTATCTTTTGATTTACCTAGGGGCAAAGATTACCGCGTAGAGGGATAGAGTCAGTAAGGAAAACAGAAATCAAAAAGGAGAAGAAGATGATTTTTGATACCCATTGCCATTACAATGATGAATGTTATGCGGAAGATAGAGAGGCATTACTCCGCTCCCTTCCGGAGCAGGGCGTAGACCGGATTTGCGAAATCGGTTATAACCTGGAAAGCTCCAAGGCGGCTATTCGTTTGGCGAGAGAGCCTTTTATTCCGGGACTTCAAAAATATGCAGTGGTAGGTTTTCATCCGGAAAATGCGGATGAGCTTACGGAAGAATCGCTACTTGAGATTTATACCCTGAGCCAGGAAAAGGAAGTAGTGGCCATGGGAGAGATAGGCCTGGATTATTTTCGGATAGATAAGCGCTCCAGGGTGGAAAAAGAGCAGGAAGCAGAGGCCTTTGCCAAAGGGGAAATCACGGAGATGCAAGAGTTCAATCCGGACCCGGAGGTACAGAAGGACTGCTTTATTGCCATGATGGAGCTGGCCAGGAAAAGAAATCTTCCGGTGGTACTCCATTCCCGGGATGCGGCTATGGACACCTACCATTTGCTTAGAGACCATAAGGGCTATGTCAATGGGGGAATTGTGCATTGCTTTTCCTATCCCTTGGAAGTAGCCAAGCAATTTATTGATTTGGGTATGATGGTGGGAATCGGCGGTGTACTGACTTTTTCCAATGCCAAGAAGTTAAAGCAGGTGGCTACGGAGATTCCTTTAGACCACATCGTTTTGGAAACGGATTGCCCTTACATGAGTCCAGTTCCTCTTCGAGGAAGCAGAAACCATTCCGGAAACCTTCGCTATGTGGTTTCCTGCCTGGCGGAATTAAAGGGAATTTCAGAGGAAGAAATTATTCGAAAAACCACGGAAAATGCCTTACAGGTGTATCGCATTAAGGATTAAGAAAAGAACACGCAGTATAGCACTGTATCGCGAGGAATATGATAGCGAAAAAATCTGCTATCGAATCCGGCAAATAAAAAACTTCGGGAACTCCACCCAGGATAACCCACGGCACATGAAAGGTTT